>NZ_JBTLRN010000025.1:0-49357 GCF_054482775.1 Sporosarcina sp. CAU 1771
GCCACGGATCGAATTAAGGTCGCTATCGAGCAAGAATCGTTACAAACTGCTTAATAAAATTGTTTATTTATTTTTAAAAAACCAACAAATCTTCAAGGGGCTATTCTGTTTATTTTTAAAATCGTCAATTATGAAATTGATTCAGTTACGAAACATACATAAATTGTATAGAAAAAAGTTTTGAATGAAGGGCTACTCTAAGGAATTAATAGTGTGATCCATTTCGTGGAAGATTGAAATCATCATTATGGGGCAATACTAACTAGAGTTTGATGGTTTAGCTGAGAACACCACATAGCTGCTTTTAATTAATAATACATGAACATCAAGATTTCGGGAGTACTACAAAGCCTAATTTACCTCACTTTTTCCCTCGCGGAAATAGAAACTCATTAAAGAACATGGTATTATACGATAGTCAAATATCCATTGTCAAGAGCAAAGTTGCATTTTTTCGTATTATATGGTATTATATATTTATAACACTGATGGAGTCAACATTCGATTGTCGTGCACAATTTCTTTGGGAAAGGAATTGATTACGTTTTTTATAGTCGAAAAGAGTCAGCATTTTTTTTTGGTCAAATGAACTTCTTGAAAATACGCTTATTTGAAAAGTGAACATCCAAATTTGTAGATAGGGAGAGTGGGCTAGTGAATTTAGTTAATGAAGAAATAACCCATAAAGTGTTTGGTGAAGGTAATATTGTGGAACATGAGGATTCAATTATTACCATCCATTTTGATGAAGGTATTAAAAAGTTTGTATATCCTGATGCTTTCGAAAAATTCATCACACTTAATAACCAAACTGCTGCAAAATCATTGAAGAAATACTTTTTGAAAAGGAAAGAAAAAGAAGAAATTCTTGAAAAGCAACGTGAAGAAGAAAGACAAAATAGAATACTTGAACAGTTGCGTGTGGATCGCATGAAGAACCACAAGATTCATGAAAGCTCTCAAATCGTATTCTGGCTGGATGAAGAAGAGCAACAAAATGTATTTACCGATTGGCAGGTTTCTACTGGAACCGTTCAAAGTGGTAAAAACGAAGGGCAACCAAATCGGGTAGCTCGTTTGCGAATGAACAGTGTAGGTGTTTTGACTGCGCGCGCAGCCGATCAAGAAGAAACAGAAAGACGTATTCTTGGACTCTACCTGGTCAATGAATTCTTCTCTGGCGAGATCGGTGAAGATGGAATGGTCCCATCTGATGAAACGTATAGAATTCAGTTAACAGAGGAAGAAGCAGATCAAATGCTCTTCTGGAATTACTATATCAATCAGAACTATCCTGACCGTACATCATGGAATTCAGGTAAATATCGTTACTTTGACAACGTTTGGACGGCACAAATCTTAAAAGACATCATGGCTATGAAAACTGACGAAGCTGATATCCAAGAAATGCAAACGTTCCTGGAGCACTTCTGTAAATTGAATGCCTTAGATATCACCGCTATACCTGAGCCAAGTGGCGCTTTGAAGCAATAAGAATCATTTTTTTGTAAGAGATCACGTAATGTTAATCGCATTGCGTGGTCTTTTTATTTACGTTGAAGAGTTATCTGAATATTGATTAACCTTATCACGGATTTAGGTATATGAAAAGGAAGGATATCATGGTAGAAAAGTTCTTATCGGAAGACGAAAAAATTCAAGGGACGGAAAAGACCATTTTAGATTATTGGAGATGGGGACATTCCTCGATTTTAGATAATACTTCGCGCGGTATCTATGCCGAGTTTTTAGTTGGGAGTGCATTAGATGCACTGGAGCAACCAAGAGTTGAATGGGATAATGCAGATATACAATATAAGGGCTACACTATTGAAGTAAAATCGTCAGCGTTTATTCAGTCATGGAAACAATTCACTCCAAGTAAACCTGTTTTTGGCATAGCACCCAAATATGCTTGGACCGGAGTAGGTAATGAATATGAAAAAGAAAAACGTCGTTTTGCTGATATTTTTATATCTTTTGTTTACTCAAAGAAAAAAGTAGAGAGAAAGTAAATCCTTTACTTATTAATCAATGGGAGTTTTATATTCTATCAACAGAAGTGCTAGATCAACAGGACATGATGCAAAAGTCAATTTCATTACGGCCTTTACAACGTTTATGTTCAGCGAGTACTTACGATGAAATAAAGGGAAGCTTAGATGATTTAATTAAAACTCAGGAAGAAAAAAGTGAAGCATAAGTTTTGCGCATAAGTTATGAATGGGTTCTTGTAGTGTTCTTATCAGGAATGAACAAGAAGCTACTAAAGGGGATGTCCAGAAAGTCAGTGAAAACTGAAATTCTGTGACAGCCCTTTTTAATGCGTTAAATAACCAAATAAACTGAAGCAATTCCTGAAAATCGGTACACTTTAGTCTTTCGGAAAGGCGAAATAAACCGGTGCATGCTACTCAATTTATTTCTTAAATGGAAAAGTAAGTGAAGGTTTGTTAAGTAAAACGGTAGTGATAATTTATCACTGTGACGAACTATATATGGAGGAAACTTATTGTATGGCACTAAAGTATACCAACAAAATCACTCTTAAGTGTAGTACTAATCTATGAAAAAGTATCCTTAAGAGGTGAGAGGAAACTTAGTGCACTGGGTATACTGTTTGTAGTTCCAGTTTCATAGTGGATAAAAAGAAAGGTAAGGGAGGAGACATAAGGCCTAAAGATGACGCTTACATTTGGAAATGGAGATTAAGGACGCATGAAATCATTCAACATTTTTTCAGCTAATAGGAAGTGAAAGCATGACGTAGACGAAATACGAAATACGTTAGTAACTTCCCTTAGAAGAATAAGAATCCATGCCAGGCTTAAAGTGAAACCTTGAAAGCTATAAATACAACTGGCGACCTATGAAAATGGGAATGCACCAAGTTTACTTTATCCAAAATTGTAAACTCAGAAACGATAATTGAATAAAGTTGGAATCAGCAAGACAAGTAACATTGAGGTCAAACGAATACAAATCATAGGAGGAAATTAAAAATGAGTCTAAAAAAGAAACTAGCAATGAGTATCGCAACAGGAGCATTAGCAGTAAGTATGATTGGTGGAGGGACTTATGCTTATTTTAATGATGTAGAAGTGAATAATAGCAGTTTTGCAGCTGGAACATTGGATATAAATATTCAAGGTAACGATACAAACAATGCAATTATCGATGTTGGAAATCTAAAACCAGGCGATACAATGGCGCGCACATTCTATCTTAATAATACTGGTAGCCTAGATGTTTCTAAAATATTGTTGACATCAACTTATGAAGTAATTGATAACGGTGAGAATAATGCAGGTGATGATTTTGGTGAACACATTAAAATTAAGTTCCTTAGGAATATTGATAAAGGAACAAAAGTTGTCCATGAAACAACTTTAAAGGACTTGAGTACAAAAGATGTTACTGAGAGAGACTTAATAGGAGAACGCTGGGGTGGGGAGCCTAGTGGACTATTAGCGGGTACGTCAGACACTATGATAGTTAAATTTGAATTCGTTGATAATGGGCAAGATCAAAATATCTTTCAAGGTGATTCTTTAAAGCTTAATTGGACATTTGATGCAAAACAAACAGCAGGGGAAGATAGACGACAATAATATCCTGTTTCCCGGGAGGAGAAACCTTCTCCTCCTTCATTTTAATTATCAGAACGAAATATTTTTCATTAAATATATTTTTCAACACATAAATCTACTTGTGTTGTGAGAAATATATTTAATTATCTTTAATGAAAATGAAGGACGTGATTGTATTGAGGAAAAAGAGTGGACGCAGATACAAGCAAAACAATCGGGCCCTTATTTTTAACTTAAAAATCGCGCTCATTTGTTATTTGGCTGTCTTTGGAGTCAGTTATTTGACCTCTGACACATCCGCATATTTCACCAGTCAGACTAAAGTCTCTCAAACAATCACTGCGGGCACTTGGGAATTGCCAAAAGTGATTGATGAACTATGCGAGGAAGAGAAGGGGGAAGAGGTTTCAACTGAAAATACCGAACTTGACTGTGAAATCAAAGGTGAAATTAATGACGACAATGAAAGTGAAAATATAGATGTGGACGGCTGTGATGAAGAATGTAAGAATAACCAATCTAAGGATGACAACGAATTAGGTACAGAGATGGATACTGAAGAGGAAGCAGTTAGCGTTGACAAAGAACTAGGTACATTAGAAAACAAAGACAAACAGGCAGAAAAAGAAGAAAGTAAAGATCTGTATCTAAACGACAATCAGCCTGAGCAAGTCACTGAAGATAAACCAGAAAGTGAAAATAGTAAATCTAAAGATAAGCAACTAAAGAAAGAAATTCAAGAACAACCAGATAAGAACGGAGGAACTAACATTGAACCTCAAGAAAAGAAGGTACCAAGTGAGATTCTCGAATTAGAAACAAGTATAGAAAATACTACTGATCAATAAAAAGTTTAGAAATTTATAGTTATATCGGATCAAAAATAAGGGTGGAAGGTGATAGATATGAGAGAAAGAAAAAGAAAGACGTCTAAAACGAAAAAAGTTATGAAATGGTTAAATAATATTCTTACAGGCATACTGATGGTTCTGTTAATTACTGTAGCTTCCTTAGTAGTCATCACAAAAGCTTCTGGAGGAGAGCCACAGCTTTTCGGATACCAAATAAAAACGGTTTTGTCGGGATCGATGGAACCGGGAATCCAAACGGGCTCGATTATCGCGGTAAAAACAGATATAGATAAAAATAGCTTTAAAGAAGGCGATGTCATCACATTTATGGAAGAGGAAATACTGATTACTCATAGGGTTACTGAGGTTTCGGGTAGTGGGGATTCGGTTCTTTACCGTACAAAAGGGGATAATAACAACGCGGCAGATATGAATCCGGTGATGGCTCAAAACGTGGTTGCGGAGTATTCAGGTTTTACTTTGCCTAATGTAGGCTACTTTGTTAACTTTTCTCAATCAAAAAACGGCGCATTTTTGCTTCTGATACCGGGTTTTCTACTTCTACTCTACTCTGCAGTAACGATATGGAGAGTACTATCTGTAATCGAGTTGCCTCTAAAGAAACAAGTAGAAGTAATGGATGATGATGGCGGGAAAAGTTCTACCTGAATCAATTTCTACAGATTTACAGGGAGGCATTAGTTAATGAACAAATCATTTCAAGTGCTGTCGTTTCTATTCATTTTATATCTATTATTTTTTATTCCCACAACGACCGTTTTTGCAGATGGTGAAAGCGATGCGGATAAGAAGGAACTTGATATTAGTATTTCACCAAAAGATACTTTATTTGATATAAGCAATATGAAACCCGGTGATTGGGCTCCTCGGACAATTACCGTCAACAATTTGGGAAGCCAAGATTTTGTTTACGGAATTAAGTTGCAAAACAATGGAGAGAAAAAGTTGTACAATGAGTTATTGTTGGAAATAAAAGTTGATGAATTGGAATTGTATTCAGGTAAGTTAACTGAGTTTAACTCATTCTTAGAAAGAGAACTAACTAGTGGTAGCAATGAAAATCTAGACATCACGGTGCGCTTTCCAGAAGATCTCGGAAATGATTTTCAAGGACAGGCATCGGAATTTACGTTCACATTTACAGCAGAAGGTGAAAATAACACGACGGTTCAAGTTATGACAAATGGTTTGGTTGCAAGCAGTAGTTTAACAGCGGTCGGATCAGGGACGGCCGCCATGCCGACAACACTATTTTACCTATTCGTATTTGGTTCTATAGTTGTAGCAAGCGGAATTGTATTGATGATTGTTAACCGTTATCGTCGTTTTAAGCTAGCTCAATAGCCAATTGAATAAAACTACCAGTGCATCGTGATTCATGCGCAGGTAGTTTTTTTGTATTCTATTAATAAAGCTGAGAGAACTTAAGCAGAATTCTTGAATGTCAAAGATGGTCAGTGTACAATTAAGTTAAGGTTAAAGATAGTCAAAGTCAGAAGGGAATTGCCCTTCATCAAAATTCAAAAGGGGGAACGAACTATGAGATGTCAAAGTTGTGGAGTAAATGAAGCAAAAATGAGTTTACGTTTTCAAATGAATAACCAAGGAGTACAAATGCAACTTTGTACGAAGTGTTTTCAGGAAGTGAGGTCCCAGTTAAGTACAGGGAATATGTCGATGTTCAATCAAGGAACTGGACAAGCAAACCAAGCAAGTGGCGGGAATTCCGCACAAACACATACAAAACAAGTTCAGGAAACAAATGAACCAAGTATACTAGATGAGCTCGGAAGAAACATATCAAATGATGCAAAAGAAGGATTAATTGACCCTGTCATCGGACGCGATTCAGAACTTAAACGTGTAATCGAAACGTTAAATAGAAGAACTAAAAACAATCCGGTGCTAATCGGAGAACCAGGTGTGGGTAAAACTGCGCTTGCTGAAGGACTAGCTGTGAAGATTCATGAAGGTGATGTACCTGCTAAAATGTTGAATAAACAAGTGTATGTGCTCGATGTCGCCTCACTCGTTTCAGATACAGGAATACGTGGGCAGTTTGAAGAGCGTATGAAACAGCTGATCGCTGAATTGGAAACACGAAAAGATGTTTTGTTATTCGTAGATGAGATTCACTTGCTCGTTGGGGCAGGTAAAACTGAAGGTTCTCAAATGGATGCCGGGAATATTCTAAAACCTGCATTGGCAAGGGGAAGTCTACAACTAATCGGTGCAACAACATTGAAAGAATACCGACAAATTGAAAAGGATGCAGCACTTGAGCGACGCTTCCAGCCAATTATCGTTAAAGAACCATCTGCAGAAGATGCGGTTCAAATACTAAACGGTATTAAAGACCGCTATGAAAACTTCCATGAAGTGCGCTATTCGGATGAAGCGGTGCAAGCATTCGTAACATTGTCACAGCGTTACATTCAAGATCGTTACTTACCGGATAAAGCAATCGATTTGATGGATGAAGTAGGGTCTCGCTTAAACCTTGCGCAATCCTCTAACGATTCTGTTGCGTTAACAACTCGTTTGGAAGAAATAATTCAACAAAAAGAGCAAGCGGCTGAAACAGAAGATTATGAGACAGCAGCTAATTTACGATACGAAGAAATTAAGCTTCAAGAACAATTAGACGCAGCAAAAGAAAACGGAGAAGTCGATTATACAAACGTATCGATTTCTGAAATTGAGCAAATTGTAGAAGAGAAAACGGGGATTCCTGTAACGAAATTACAAGCTGCAGAACAAGCGAAGATGAAAGGACTTGCTGAAAACCTTGGCGATAAAGTCATAGGTCAAGGTGAAGCAGTCGACAAGATTGCAAAAGCAATCCGCCGAAGCCGAGCGGGTCTGAAATCGAAAGACCGCCCAATCGGATCGTTCTTGTTTGTTGGACCAACGGGCGTAGGGAAAACAGAACTTACAAAAGTGTTGTCCGAAGAATTATTCGGTTCACGTGATGCCCTAATTCGTCTAGACATGAGTGAATACATGGAGAAGCATGCCGTATCTAAAATTATCGGTTCACCTCCAGGTTATGTTGGACACGAGGAAGCTGGACAATTAACGGAACAAATTCGTCGCAATCCGTATTCGATTCTGTTGCTCGATGAAATAGAAAAAGCGCATCCAGATGTACAAAACATGTTCCTGCAAATTATGGAAGACGGTCGCTTAACGGATTCCCACGGCCGAACAGTTAGCTTTAAAGATTCCGTTATCATAATGACGAGTAACGCTGGTACGGGTGAGAAGAAAATAAATGTAGGCTTTAATCGAACAGAACATGATTCCGTTACGATGCTCGAAACATTAGGCGACTACTTTAAACCAGAGTTCTTAAACCGTTTCGATGCGATTGTGTCATTCAATGAATTATCTGAAGAGAACTTACTTGAAATCGTAGACTTGATGTTGAATGATTTACAAGAAACTATCAAAGAAAATGAAATTGACATAACGATTACTCAACAAGCAAAAGAAGCATTGGTTAAATTGGGATACGACAAACGTTTTGGTGCTCGACCACTTCGTCGCGTCATCCAAGATAAAATCGAAGATCCATTAACAGACCTTCTATTAGAAGAAGAGTTTGTTGGCGCAGTAAACGTTGATGTAGTTGAAGATGAAATCGTTGTTCAGAAAGCATAAGCATTAGATTGCTGTATGGTTATTAATGGAAGCACTAGAACTAAGTAAAGATTCGAAATAACTTCTTACTACCAATAAAAGTGCCTGTAAAACATTGAAATCAATGTCATACAGGCATCTTTTTTATACCTTTTTAAATTGGAATCGCAGTAATTCATAATCAAATAGGAACTCATTCATTCACCTTTTCAATAATACTTAAATTTTCACTCTTTACAGAATATACATAGGACAGGGTAAACTGACGTTTGAATTGGGCGAAAGGCTGCTTAGCAATGGATCAAAAAAGTAGATTTACGAAGGAATTAAAAGATCAATGTTGTTGCAAGGAATACCATACTAATTAATAACAAAACACAATCCTTACAATAGCATATTCAAAGTTCGAATTTCAGGGACACCAAGCCGTCCAACATTTCAAATCTAAATGAACAAATATAAGTTGACGAATTATTTGTATTTGTATAACTTGATATAAGTCCATCGTTATTCTATAATAGAATAACTACGAATCTCCTAAAACCCTAACTTACTCCAGGGCACAAAATTTTTACTTTACACTCACCAAAAACTGCATGCTCATGCAAAAAAATAACTATGATTTAAATACAACTGAATAGATTGAAAAGAAGCCAATTTAGGTGCTTTTTTGTTGAGCCAATTAATAATTAAGTTAATTGAATACTTTAAAAGGGTATACTATTATGAATACAGTTTTTTTGAATACTTTAAAGTAAGACGATTTGGTCAAAATTAAAAAGCATTATCAATTTTTAAAGGAGGTGAGACCTAATGAAGTTGTCTCCAGTCGAGCAAGAAAAGTTATTGTTACATGTTGCTGGTGAATTAGCAATTAAAAGAAAAGCACGTGGTGTTCTATTGAATTACCCCGAATCTGTTGCTTATATTTGCCATTACATAATGGAAGGTGCACGGGACGGAAAAACAGTCGCACAGCTAATGAGCGAAGGCAAGCAATTACTTAAAGTTGAAGATGTAATAGAAGGCGTCGCAGAAATGATTTCAGACGTACAGATTGAGTGTACATTCCCAGATGGCACAAAACTTGTAACCGTTCATGAACCAATACAATAAGAAGGAGGTAATAAATTTGATACCAGGAGAGATACGACCTGCAAATAAAACGATAGAAATTAATGTTGGGCGCCCTGTTTTATCAATCAAAGTATCGAATACAGGTGACCGACCAATTCAAGTGGGTTCCCACTTTCATTTCATTGAAGTAAACAAACATTTACAGTTTAACCGAGAAAAAGCTGTCGGGATGCATTTGAATATCCCATCAGGTACAGCAGTACGGTTTGAACCTGGAGAAGAAAAAAAGGTTGAGTTAGTAGTATTTGGCGGTAAGCAACATGTTTTTGGTTTAAATCAACTTACTGAAGGATCGACTCATAAAAAAGAAGAAATTATTGAAAAAGCGAAAGACCGGAAATTTAAAGGGGCGGATTCGAATGAAAGTAACGAATGAACAATACGGGAAAATGTTCGGTCCAACAGTTGGCGATCAAATACGATTAGCCGATACAGAACTTTGGATTGAAATTGAAAAGGACTATGCCACATACGGTGATGAGGGCGTTTTTGGTGGCGGAAAATCACTTCGTGTATCGATGGGTCAAAATGGACAGAATACATCGGATGAAGGTGTGTTGGATACAGTAATTACAAACGTCATGATCATTGATTATACGGGGATTGTAAAAGCTGATATCGGAATCAAAGACGGTCGTATCGCTGGTATTGGAAAAGCAGGAAATCCAAATACAATGGACGGTGTCGGTCAAGGAATGATTATCGGTGTAGGAACAGAAGTGTATGCGGGGGAAGGTTTGATTGCAACAGCGGGTGCAATTGATACGCACATTCACTTTATAAGTCCAGACCAAGTCGATGTTGCACTTAGCGCAGGAACTACGACCTTTGTAGGCGGAGGAACGGGACCAGCGGCAGGCTCAAAAGCAACGACGGTAACGCCAGGAAAATGGCATTTGCATCGTATGTTGCAAGCAATCGAGGACATTCCTATGAATATTGGTTTATTTGGAAAAGGGAGTGCATCCATTCCTGAGCCACTTGTTGAACAGATTAAAGCCGGTGCGATTGGTTTGAAAATTCATGAAGACTGGGGTGCGACACCGGCTGCACTGCACCAAAGTTTAAACGTAGCGGATGAATATGATGTTCAAATAGCACTTCACTCCGATACGTTAAATGAAGCTGGTTTTGTCGAAGAAACAATTGAAGCAATAGACGGCCGAGTTATCCACGTATTTCATACAGAAGGTGCGGGCGGTGGACATGCTCCGGATCAGTTGAAAATGGCTAGTTATCCGAACGTCTTGCCTGCATCAACGAATCCTACGAAACCGTTTACGGTCAATACGATTGATGAGCATTTGGACATGCTGATGGTTTGTCACCACTTAAAACATGATGTCGCAGAGGATGTTGCATTTGCAGACTCAAGGATTCGACCTGAAACAATTGCAGCAGAAGATATTATGCAAGACTTAGGTGTCTTAAGTATTATGTCATCAGATTCTCAAGCGATGGGTCGTGTTGGAGAAGTTGCAATGAGGACGTGGCAGACTGCTCATAAAATGAAATTACAGCGTGGTTCTTTACCTCAAGATGAAGGAAAAGAACATGATAATTTCCGCGTGAAAAGGTATATTGCAAAATATACAATTAATCCAGCAATAGCCCAAGGAATTTCACATGAAGTTGGTTCGTTAGAAGAAGGAAAACTAGCGGATATTATTTTATGGGAACCTGCATTTTTTGGTGTAAAGTCAGAAGTCGTTATTAAAGCGGGGATTGCGGTTTACGCACAAACTGGAGATCCGAACGCTTCGATTCCAACACCACAACCTATGATGGGCAGAAGAACGTATGGTTTTCATGGTCAAGGACCACAAAATGTGGGTATGACCTTTTTACCGAAAATCGCTATCGAAGAAGGGTTACCTGAGAAATTAAACCTGAAAAAAATGATTGGTACGGTTAAAAACTGTAGAAACATTTCGAAAAGCGATATGAAATTAAATAAAGAAATGCCTGAAATCGATGTGAACCCTGAAACGTATGAAGTGAAATTGGACGGGGAACTTGCCACTTGTGAACCATTTAGTGTGTTGCCAATGGCACAGCGCTACTTCCTCTTTTAATAAGTGGAATAGTGGAAACAAAATGAGAGAGGAGTTTTTCTTGAATGATCGTTGAAAAAATACTAGGCAATATTAACGGACAAGAAGAAAAGGCTACAAAACGGATTGAATGGGTGGAACTTGATTGGGAACAGTTAAGTAAACGAATTTTCCGCACGCAAACGACTGAGAAGACTGATATTGCACTTCGTATCGACCAAGAAGAGCCATTGCAATACGGCGATGTGCTATTTGAAGATGAAGAAAAGATCATTGCGATCAGAACAAAAATGGAGCCTGTTATTGTCATTAAGCCAAAAGATATGGCGGAGATGGGAAAAGCAGCATTCGAGCTAGGAAATCGTCACACGCCTTCCCTTATTGAAGGGAACGAAATTATTGTTCGCGCTGACCATACGTTAGAACCGTTGCTAACAGAAGTGGGTGTTGCATTTGAAACGACAGAAAAGCGATTCAAACAACCATTTAAATACCGTGGACATGCACATTAATACCGGATTTTTACACTTGATGCAAATCCATGATTCAGCGTTTCCAATCGGTACGTATACGCAATCTTATGGAATGGAGACGTTTATTCAAGAAGATTTGATTCACTCGAAAGAAAGTTTGATTGAATATTGTCAATCGTTTCTTGTTCATAACCTTGCTTATGGGGATGCAATACTCATTCAAGAGGCCTACAAAGCTGCTAAAGAAGGGAACCTTGAAAAGCTACTTTCATTAGACGAGCTTTGTGGTGCGATTAAGTTAGCAAAAGAGTCACGAGATGCAAGCATTAATGTTGGAAAACAGTTTTTGCGAACGGTTTCTCCGTTAAATGAGTTCCCTCTTATAACGGATTGGCAACTGATGATTAAGAATGGTGAAGCCAAAGGACATTATGCCGTCGTATTCGGCATTTACTGTGCACTTAATGAGGTGGATTGCAATCAAGCTGTGACGATGTATTTGTATTCTACGATTAACGGGTTGATTCAAAATGCGGTTCGTGCCGTACCTTTCGGACAAAATACAGGTGTGCAAGTCTTGCATGAGTTATTGGGAAGCATTGTTGACACTGCGAAAATTGTTTACAGTCTAACAGAAAAAGATATTGCCAACAACGCGTTAAGTGTTGAGTTGGCTTCCATGAAGCATGAATATTTATACTCAAGATTATTTATTTCGTAGATTTTAGGAGGAATAGTATGAAACCAGTACGTTTAGGAATAGGTGGTCCAGTAGGATCTGGTAAGACATCCTTAGTCGATCAACTGACGAAAGTAATGTATAAGGATTATAAAGTAGCGGTTATCACAAACGATATTTATACGCGTGAAGATGCACAGTATTTAATTCAAAATGGTGTTTTGGAAGAGAATCAGATTATTGGTGTTGAAACGGGTGGTTGCCCACATACCGCGATTCGTGAAGACGCATCGATGAATTTTACAGCAATAGATGAGTTAAATGAACGTTTTGATGATCTAGATATTATCTTTATTGAAAGTGGCGGAGATAACTTATCGGCTACTTTTAGTCCGGAATTAGTAGATGCATATATTTATGTAATTGATGTAGCTGAAGGGCAGGATATTCCTCGTAAAGGCGGCCCTGCATTAACACGTTCTGATTTATTGTTAATTAATAAAACGGACTTAGCTCCACATGTAGGTGTAGATCTTGACATTATGCATAAGGACGTTGAAAAAATGCGTGGTGGACGACCGTATATTTTTGCGGATGTGCGTACGCAGAAAAACGTAGATAAAATCGTAGAGTGGATTCAACACAATCTATTGCTCGAAGGTATGACACAAAGTGGTAGTTAATGAAGCAGGACGTTACGTACACCACGGCGTGCTCCAGCTGAAATTTGAAAAGAGGAGAGGCATGACAAAAATGCCTTTCGTTTTTCAACAGCCTCCATTAAAGGCGAGTCGTGTCTTAACGGATGGATCCAAAGAGCAGGCAATTGTGTATATAATGGAATCTTCAGGCGGTATGGTTGCGGGCGATCGCAATAAGATCGAGCTAGAACTCGGGCAGGACTCGAATGTAAAAATGATTCAACAATCCGCACTGAAAATTTACCCTTCAACTAACGGAAAAATGTGTATACAGACGATTGATGTGAATATAGAAGAAGAAGCTCGGTTGGAGTGGATGCCTGAAGTTATTATCCCTTTTGGCGATGCAAATTTTGAGATGACGACATCGATAAATATGCGTTCTTCCTCGACGATAATATGGGCAGAAATAATCGCACCGGGACGTGAGAAAAGGGGCGAGATTTTCGACTTTGAAAGCTTTCGATCTCGATTTTCACTACGGGTAGATGATGCTTTACTCGCACTCGATTCCTTGGCATTTAAGCCAAAGGAAATGAACTTACAAGCGCTTGGAATGTTAGAGAACGCACAGTACATCGGCTCGATTTGGATCGTTTCTCCGAATGTTCACAAACTCGATTTACGAGAAATTCAACAATCGGTTATAAACAATACGAACATTAAATTTGGTGCTACTCGCCTTGATGATAATGCAATTCACTGTCGATTTTTAAGTGTTGACCAATGGGAAATGCAAGAAGAGTTGAAACGGGTATTTGCATTGTTTTCAGAACAATTAACATGATGCATTGAACGCTTTAGAAAAGGATTTGAACTGATGAAATTTAAAACATACAGCTGGATTCCCCTCGTTTTGCTCCTCTTATTAAGTGCGTGTACGAACGCCAAAACGGACGGTTCTCTTCAAGATGCACTTAAAGAGAAGCTTAACCGCTTGGTCTATGCGTCGGAAGAAGAGTTTGCGGGTTTAAATCCTTTACTCGAAGAAACCAATGTAGATGCTCTTTTATTTAGGGGATTAATGCGTTTTGATGAACAAAATCGTGCACAAACAGACATTGCACAAGAAGTAACGATATCGGACGATTTATTGACGTATACGTTCACGTTAAAAGAAGACATTCTGTTCCATGACGGAGAACCACTGCGTGCGGATGACGTCGTATTTACGATTGAAAGTATTTTAGATGATGAAAATGCGTCTTATTTGAAGTCGGACTTTTTAGCGATTCAAACAATTGAGGCAACGTCAGATTCGAAAGTCATCGTCTCATTAAATTATCCGTTTACACCGCTACTTGATAAAATGACAGTTCCGATTTTACCTAAACATGTGTTTGAAGGAGATCGTATGCGCGAATCTACTTTTAACCGTCACCCAATTGGTGCAGGACCGTATCAATTCGATGATTGGAGTAGTGGGAATTACATATCTCTAAAAGCTTTTCCAGATTTTTATGGAACGACACCTTCCATTGAACAAGTCGTCTTTAAATTTGTGGAAGATAGCACAATGCGTGCGATTCAGCTGAAAACAGGTGAAGTGGATATCGCTTTACTTGAACCGTCTCAAGTTGCTTCACTAACGGATTCAGAAACAGTTGCACTTTATGATGTCGATTCTGCAGATTATCGCGGGGTCATGTTTAATATGCAAAACGAATTGTTTCAAGATGTTCATGTACGAAAAGCTTTCAGTTTTGCGACAGACCGAGAGAGTATTGTAAAAGGAATTTTGTTTGGATTCGGGGAAGTAGCCTATTCTCCATTGCAAAAACATGTCTATAGCAGATCGGAAGTTGAAACATATGAATATGATGTAGACAAAGCGATTGAACTCTTGGACAATGCAGGATGGATTGTAGGAGAAGATGGATTTAGATACAAAGGAACGGACAAGCTTGCTTTTACAATCACCTCTCCAATTACAGATGAAGTTCGTGTGAATATGGCGAATTATCTAGCAGAAAGCTTTAAAGTGATTGGTGCAGATGTGAAGGTTGCTGCACTCGATTGGAGTGCAATCGAAATTGAGGAGACAGATGCTTTCATGATCGGGTGGGGAAGTCCATACGATGCCGATCATCATACGTATAGTTTGTTTCATACCGATCAGGCAAGTTTAAAGAGTTCGGGTTATAATTTTGGAAGTTATTCCAATTCAGATGTAGACGAATATTTAGTAAGTGGAAGAAAGACAGTAAATGAGGACGAACGGCAAGCAATCTATGAACAATTTCAAGTTGAACTTGCAGAAGATCCTCCATTCATCTTCATCGCATACTTAGATGCAGTGTACGGCATCCACAAAGATATCGATGGCGTAAAAGAGCGTACGTTAGGTCATCATGGGTCTGGATTCTTATGGAATGTCGAGGAGTGGAAGTGGAATGGCCGGTAAGTGGATCATAAAGCGAATGGCGATGGGTACTTTAGTGCTCATCGTTGTGAGCTTTTTTTCTTTTTTTCTATTGGATAAAGCACCAGGACATCTTGCAGCTTCTTATTATGGTGGCAATAGTCAAACGTTGACAGCAGCCGAAATCGAGCGCATAAATGATACATTTTCCTTAGATCGACCGATGATCGAACGATATAGTGGTTGGTTGCAGGAAGTAGCGAAGATGAACTTTGGTTTTTCATCAAAAGAAAATCGTCCCGTTACGGAAATACTGACTGAGAGAGTGCCAAATACAGTACTTCTCGTTGCGATTTCATTGGTTTTGATCGTTAGTATATCCTTGCCACTTGGTCTAAAGGCTGGAATGAAACCAAACACCTTTCTATCCAAATTCATTGCTGTTTCAAGTGTTGTTAGTTCCTCAATCCCAGCCTTTTGGTTAGGGCTGTTATTGATTTGGCTTTTTACATTAACACTTGGAATCCTGCCGTCTTCAGGAATGAGTAGCATTGGTGGAAACAATGGATTTATAGATCGGTTACCTTATTTAGTATTGCCTGTTTCAGTAATCGTACTCTCGCATGTTGGCTTGTATGCTCGTTTTTTGCAAGATAGTGTGCTGGCAGAAAATGATAAATACTACGTCCTTGTAGCGAGAGCAAATGGGGTGGAAGATAAACTTATCGAACGAGGTGTATTAAAGAATGCACTCAGTCCGTATATTAGTTATCTTGCTATGACGATACCTTCGTTTATTGGAGGCTCTATCATTATTGAATCCCTGTTTTCATGGTCAGGACTGGGCCAAATGCTTGTTAAATCGGTCATGAGTAAGGATTTCCCGCTGCTTATGGGCGGTGTAATGGCAATGGGACTTTTTGTAGTCGTTACATTATTCATAGCAGATTGTATTCTCTACTTTATTAATCCTAAGCTTAGAAAAGAGGGGTATCGGTGAAAAAACAAAGAAAGCTACTCGTTTGGTCGAGCTTTTTAGTTTGTATTTTCCTCATGACGATATTCGCCTCATTTCTAACCCCTTACGAACCGAATGGGATGAATATGGACCCGGTTTATGAGGCTCCGAGTAACAGCCATTTACTTGGAACGGATCATTTAGGAAGAGATGTTTTAACACGTCTTTTAGAAGGTGGAAAAGTAACGCTCACTGTTGCCGTTTTTTCGACAGTTCTCTCTTTAGTTATCGGGTTGGTTTATGGAGGAATTAGTGGGTATTATGGTGGGAAATTGGATACATTTTTGATGCGATTATTGGAAGTTTTATTAACTATTCCATCGCTTTTAGTGATTTTAGTTTTTCAGGCTTTTATGCAAGGGAATATATGGAGCATCTTACTCATTATCGGACTAACAAGTTGGTATACAACTGCGCGCATCATTCGAACCGAATTTTTAAAGTTAAAAGATCTAGAATTTGTACAAGTTGCCAAAATGATTGGGACACCTGTTTGGAAGATTCTTTTCGATCATCTGTTACGAAATAGTATCCACGCTGTATTTGTTATCACTTTATTTAATTTTGCTGGAGCAATTTTTATAGAAGTCTCATTAAGTTTTCTTGGAATCGGTGTTCCACCCGCAATTCCGTCGTGGGGAAATATGTTGTATCACGCTCAAAGTGATTTTGGAGCAGGTGCATGGTGGATTGGGATTTTTCCAGGACTCTTCATTGTATTTACAGTGATGGCGATCCACTTTATTGGCGGATCAATCAGTACTAAGGAAAGGAGACTCATCTAATGCTACATATCAAAGATGTATCCATTCATTCAGCTGAACAGAAGCTTGTAGAAAGAAGTACGTTTTCTGTGGAAGCTGGAAAAATAACAACGTTAATTGGAGAAAGTGGCAGTGGAAAGAGTCTTACTTTACTTGCTGTAACTGGAATGTTGCCAGAAAATATGGAGGTGACAGGGGAGATATTGTTTCAAGACAAGAATCTGTTGAAAATGTCTTCGGAACAATTAATGCAGTTTCGGAGAACCGATGTCTTTTTCATTTTTCAAGATGCGTTTAATAGTTTCAATCCTTCGGTTCGCCTAGGCAAACAGTTATTTACACTTTCGGAGGCTAACAGTTTGATTAGATATGGGGCATTTATTAAAAAGATAACACCGATTTTAATGGATCTTCAATTACATCCAGATATCCTTACAAAATTTCCCTTTGAACTATCTGGTGGGATGCTGCAGCGTAGTATGATTGCGTGTGCGCTCTATAGAAAACCGTCTCTTATAATCGCGGATGAAC
Source organism: Sporosarcina sp. CAU 1771 (assembly GCF_054482775.1). Lineage (NCBI taxonomy): Bacteria > Bacillati > Bacillota > Bacilli > Caryophanales > Caryophanaceae > Sporosarcina > Sporosarcina sp. CAU 1771. The sequence goes on from NZ_JBTLRN010000025.1 coordinate 17,824, forward strand.
CAACATCTGGTTTGGATTATAAAAACCAACAGGAGCTAATCGCACTCTTTAAAGAAATGAACCGCAGTTTAGGAACGACAATTCTTCTCGTTACACATGATATTGATGTAGTGAAAGCAGTTGCGCACCAAGTAAGTGTGATGTTAGAAGGAACAGTTGTTGAAAGTGGAAGCTTAGAGTCGGTGTTGGAAAATCCAACTCATACATATACGAAGCGTTTGTTAGAAAGCAGCTTTCGACTAGATGGAGTGATGGAATGACACCAATTGAAGTAAGAAATGTAGTGAAAACTTTCGATGAAAAAAGTGGAAAAAACATTGTATTAGAAGGAATTGATATGAAGCTAGAAGAAGGTGAAATCACGGGGTTGATTGGAAGGAGTGGTAGTGGGAAAAGTACGTTATCTCGCCTTCTACTGAAATTAGAAGAACCAACAAGTGGGACAATCTATTTGGATGAAAAGCCGATTCAAGAAATCCCTAACAATGCGTATTATAAAAAAATCCATATCGTTTTTCAAAATGCAACTGCAGCATTAAACCCAAGTTGGCGAGTACAGACAGTTTTGGAAGAAGTGCTCACTTCGAAGAAAGAAAAATGGGGTTTGGAACAGTTGGAGATGTTAAAGAGCATGAACTTATCTCCTAGTATTCTTGCTAAATATCCCTCGCAACTGAGTGGTGGGGAAAAACAACGTGTCAATTTGCTCCGTGCATTATTAATGAACCCGACAGTTTTAATTTGTGATGAAATCGTCTCCAATCTAGATCGCATTAATCAAAAAGAATTGATCCAACTGTTGGTGAATTACCAAAAGCGTTCTAAGATGACAATCTTATTCATTTCGCATGATTTAGATATTGTAAAGGCAATTTGTTCGTCAATTTATGAATTGGAAAAAGGAAAACTAATACGGATACGTTAACTACCAATTTGCTTCTTTTACATATCAATTACTGAACAGCGTTCTTCGTATTTTTACGTTTGCATCTCTTGGAAACGGGAAAGCTAGTAAGAAAAGCTTAATTGCCCAAAGAGGTGTTTTGATGAATCATCTATTTGCTGTTCTTGTTTTTACTGGGGTTCCCCTAGTGTTGATTGGTGCCTATTTAAATTGGTCAGCTCTACTAATGTTTGTACTTGCTTGTATAAGTATTATTGCGCTTTCTGGATATATCGGAAGGGCGACGGAAAGTTTGGCAATCGTTAGCGGACCCAGAATCGGTGGGCTGCTAAATGCGACTTTTGGAAATGCAGTTGAATTAATCATCTCTATTTTCGCATTGCAAGCGGGCTTAGTTGGAATCGTGTTGGCGTCACTAACGGGATCCGTATTAGGAAATCTATTGCTTGTGTTAGGTTTGTCTTTTTTCGCGGGTGGCATTAAATTTAAACGCCAGAATTTCAGTTTGCATGATTCACGATACAATTCAGGGCTTCTTATATTTGCTGTAATTCTTGCGTTTGTCATTCCTGAAGTTTTTTCAATGTCGATGGACGAAAGGAATACAGTGTATTTAAGTGTTGGAGTTTCGATTATTTTAATAGTAATTTATCTTGCGGGTTTATTTTTCAAGCTTGTGACACATCGAGGGATTTTTTCAGCTTCTGATAGTGAAGGGGAGGAAGAAGAAATCCCAGAGTGGACAAAGAAAAAATCAATCCTCGTTCTTTTACTGGCTACTGTAGCGGTTACCTTTGTTTCGGAACAACTCGTTCAGACATTTGAAGTCATCGGTGAGAAATTCGGATGGTCCGAACTCTTCATCGGTGTAATCATCGTAGCAATTGTTGGTAACGCAGCGGAACATGTTTCTGCCATTACATTAGCAATGAAAAATAAAATAGATGTGTCTGTAGAAATTGCTGTAGGATCAACATTACAAGTGGCAATGTTCGTTGCACCCGTTTTAGTGCTCGTCTCTTTATTCATGCCGACATCGATGGCTTTAGTATTTACAATTCCAGAGCTAGTTGCCATGATTACTGCAACACTTCTTGTCATAAATTTAACAAATGATGGAGAATCCAATTGGTTTGAAGGACTCATTTTATTTGCTGCCTATATCATAATGGCAATTGGATTTTATTTGATATAAGATCGACATGGATTTTCTATGATAAATCTAAATGGAAGAGTATTTTAGAGGGTATGAAATGATTGACGGCTTTTTGAACGGGGGAGAAGCTAAGCGAACCCAACCGAGATGTACTCATCCAAATGATTGTAAAAGTATTCGAGAAAAAGACAAATTGAATTACCACTAATTCTCACAAATTAGTGGTATTTTTGTGCGCCCAGCATGGGCGTAATCTATAGGGTGCAAGTCCCGAACTGTGAAGGTAGAAGTAACAGTTAGCTTAACGCAAGGGTGTCCATGGTGACGTGGAATCTGAAGGAAGCGAGCGGCAAACCTCCGGTCTGAGGAACACGAACTTCATATAAGGCTAAGTACAATTGGGTGAGTTTGCAAAACAAAACAAAGCCCTTTCTACCGAAGGTTGTACGGAGTAAATGAAGCAGATAGGTGGAGGGAAAGATTACGTTCTTACCTGGGGAGGTCTGATTGATACGCCAAGTACCCTTGGTAACCTATCTAGTGATGGATAGCTGAACAATCAGAAGTCAGCAGAGGCCGTAGTACCATTCAAACTCGAGAAGAATGGGAAGGGCTGAACAATTAAGAGAGAACAAAATCTTGGCATTCAGTAAACTGCGAAGAACACAGATAACCGATAAGGCATACTTGATGGAGGAAGTGGTGAATTCCATGGGGGACTTCAAGATGGTGGAGTAGAACTGGCATAAGAAGAAACTTTGTTCACGGAAAGAGGCATAACGAATGTTGATGGAACGAATCCTGTCAAAGGAAAATCTGCTTTTTGCCCTGAAAAGGGTGGAACGGAATAAAGGAAGTCACGGTGTCGATGAAATGCGCGTGCAAAACCTACGAACGCATATCGTAAATCACTGGGAATCCATTAAGATGGAGCTTCTTAAGGGTGACTATGAACCACAACCTGTCCGCAGAGTCGAAATCCCGAAACCTGACGGCGGTGTGCGTTTATTAGGAATCCCGACTGTGATGGATCGTTTCATTCAACAAGCGATTGCCCAAATATTAACTTCTGTCTATGATCCGACGTTCTCAGACCATAGTTATGGCTTCCGTCCGAAACGGAGTGCCCATGATGCGGTTAGAAAAGCAAAAGGTTATCTAACGGAAGGCAATCGATGGGTAGTTGATATAGACTTGGAGAAATTCTTCGATAAAGTGAACCATGACAGGCTTATGGGGGCGCTTGCGAAACGAATTCAAGACAAACATCTACTTAAGTTAATCCGTAAATATTTAAAGTCTGGGATTATGATTAACGGTATTGTATCAGCTAGCGAAGAAGGAACACCGCAAGGTGGTCCGCTTAGTCCTCTCTTATCTAATATTGTCCTTGATGAACTGGATACTGAATTGGAGAAAAGAGGCCACAAGTTTGTTCGTTACGCTGATGACTGTAATATCTATGTGAAAACAAAGAAGGCAGGAAACCGTGTCATGAATTCAGTAACTTCATTTATAGAGAAGAAGCTTAAGTTGAAAGTTAATCTAGATAAGTCGGCCGTTGACCGACCTTGGAAGAGGAAATTCCTCGGATTTAGTTTCACTTCTAACAAAGAACCAAAGGTTCGAATCGCTAAAGAAAGTATGCAGCGAATGAAGAATAAAATCCGTGAAATTACATCAAGGAAGAAACCTTACCCATTGGCGTATCGAATTCAGAAACTAAATCAATACCTAATGGGTTGGTGCGGTTACTTCGCATTGGCAGATACGCCAAGCGTCTTCAGGAACTTTGATTCATGGATTCGAAGAAGACTCCGAATGTGCATGTGGAAAGCTTGGAAATTACCTAAAACCAAAGTGAGAAAACTTACTGGATTAGGCATTCCGAAAGGAAAGGCTTATGAGTGGGGGAACACACGGAAAAGTTACTGGAGGGTCTCTAGCAGTCCGATATTACATAGAGCTCTTGATAATTCCTACTGGAATAATCAAGGGCTCAAAAGTTTATCATCACGTTATGAAGTTTTGCGTCATCAATCTTAATTGAACCGCCGTATACCGAACGGTACGTACGGTGGTGTGAGAGGTCGGGAGTTAATCACTCCCTCCTACTCGATTAAATCAACTCTCTAACACCCTTAGATAAGATTACAGACGAACATCATTTTGAAAATTTAGGTAGAAATGATTCGCTTCATCATATACGACAAACTTATATCCTAGGTTTTTGTAAAATTCAATGATCGCGGGGAGTGCCGCCAACGTTTGTGGTTTTTCGTGCATCAGCACAACTTCTCTGTCAGAGTTTGTAGCGTTTTTAATATTTTCTATAATTACATTAGGATTATCTTTTAACTTCCAGTCATTGGAGTCAATTGTCCAATCCCAAACTTTCAGGCCTGCATCTACAATTTGGTTTCGAATCTGTTCGCTCTTTAAACCTGGTGCGGAACCATAAGGAGGACGAACTAAAGTTGGGTTCATACCTGTAATCTCATGAATTAATGCTAAGGTTTCATTCATCTCGGGTACAAACTGATTGTCTTTATATAATCTGTTGAATTCATGTGTCATGCTATGGCCACCGATGTAATGCCCATCTTGTGTTGCACGCTTGACACTTTCTTGAAGATGCTCTTTTTTCAAGTTACTTCCCTGCATGAAAAAGGTCGCTTTGACACCTTGCTCGTGTAAGATATCTAGAAATTGGTCTGTTAGATTACTAGGCCCATCGTCAAATGTTAAATAGACAACTTTGCCTACAGGTTCTTCTTCTGTTTTAGCTAGTTCTTCGTTTTTTTCCTTCTCTTGGTTGAGTGGGATCTCTACTTCATCTGTCGAATCTGTTTTTGTATTTTTGTTAGCTTCAGAACCTGAATGCCCTAAAGACTCTTCCTCTAATTTTTTTTGTTCTTTGCTTGGACTGATTGAAGGTTCTACGATTTCAGGTGCTTTTTGTTGTAAGCTCTTTTCATTGGCAGCATACGACTTTCCTACAATAAAACCAGTAAGAAATGTAGGGATTAACGTTATTAGGACAATCATTGCAACTCGTACTCTTATTTTCTTTCTTTTTTTGCTATATACATTCAGTGGCGCTCTCATGAGTAGTAAATCCTCCTGTTGTTAATTAAAGTATTAGGTACATTTAAATTCCGTGAAATATGTAAAGTAGCAAACATGTGAATGCGTTTGCTACTTGGAATACGATGAGATCATTTAATATAGGTGTCACTTACCAATGAATCACTTAGGATATCCGACGGGATTTCGAATGTAATAACCCCCATGTATCCTGGGGCTACTTCATATTTGTCGAATGAAATGACAAGCTTATGATCCGAGGTAATATAGAAGTTTTGATAAGGCTTAATCTTTTCGAAGTTTACTGTGAATTGATCTTCTAAGAAATAAGAAGCATCTTTATCTGTCGCCATGCGTCGCTTCATTTCACCTCTTATATAGGAACTAATTACATCGATATATTGATCATCTTTAAAAAGACTTGGCAGTGTAATTAATATACTTTCCTGTTTATCAATTGTGTCGTACTTCATAGTTGTTGAAGCGGAGCCGATGGTATTTACCTTATAGCGAGCAATCGCTAAAATACGGTCGGTATCTGTCATTACTTCATAGCCGGTGTCAACTCCGAGATGACCCTCTCCTGCTTTTTTCATCTCCTCAATTTCTTCTTCGAAGTGCGAGAAGTCTGTTTTATCTTCATCGATATATTTTTCATTCAAAGAAGCTTGTAGTTCATCACTTTCTAAACCACTAATTGCAGGAGTATCAATATCAGCTTGATAGGTTTCTTGATCTAAAGTTAATTTTTGCACAGTGAAAACCTCGACAATAGTTCCCAATAATGGGACATTCACCATTGATTGTGCCATTGCAGGGCTCACGTTGATACTGCCAATAAACAAAGCTGTGGCAGCAGCAATCCCAATCGACCATTGTTTTAAAACGGGTCGTTTCTTTTGTTCCGCATTTGCCTGCCGAATTGAATTCCTTACGACATCTTCCAACTCAGGAGGTATGTCTATCTTGTCATATTCCTTTTTCAACTTATTCAATCGTTTCATAATCTAAAATCCTCTCCAACTTCAATGCGTAGTTTTTTTAATGCGCTATATAGCCTAGTTTTAACCGTATTGATATTTTGGTTTGTTATCGCTGCAATCTCGTCAATTTTTAAATCCTCAAAAAATCGGAGAATGATAAGCGTCTTATATTTCGAAGGGAGCTTATCAATAGCTTCTTGCAAATCCATATCGGTCATTTCATCTGCTAACTGTGGAAAATGCGCACTAAGGACATCATCATTCATTACCGTAACTCGTTGATGTTTTCTGATAAAGTCAATGGATGTATTGACGATGATTCGATAAAACCACGTTTTCAAATAGGTGATTTCTTCAAGACGATCAATTGATTTAAGCGCTTTTAAAATGGAATCTTGTACAATATCGAGTGCATTTTCCTTATTTCTAACATAACTATATGCTAGGCGATAATGAGCCTCACGATGTTCTATAATAAAGTCTTCTAAGAGCTTAAATTTATCCGTTTTTGTCATGACAAACAATTCACCTTTTCTAATTTTCAACATGTCGCGAACACGTTATAATTATTTGACGGGCCAGGTACTTAAAAAGTTTTGATTAATTATCAATAGGTTAGTGAAGTTGAAAAAAACCACAGCCATTCCACCTTTAAGTAGGATTGGGCTGTGGTAATAACACGTTCACGATAATCTTTTAACATACTAACCTGCTCACATAGAAAATGCAGTGAACGAATTCGTTTTCAATATTGTGAAGAAGCTTTAACAGTAGAAAAATCATAGTCATAGCAAATACGGTATAATTCTTTAATTTCTTCAGCACTCGGGACACGTGGGTTATTGTCGGGACTACCGCTTCTTAAAGCGTCGGAAGCCATTTTAGTAATTGCATTATCAAACTTCTCCGGATCAATGCCCCAATTTTTTAAGTTTGGAATCTTTAAGTCTAGACAGAGGCTTTTAATTTCCTCAACGGCAAAGTCTGCTGCCGCGTCCAAGGTCATTTCCGTATTTTCACCTGCAAATATTCGCCCAATCATGGCGAGTCTTTCTTGGCAATGACCTTTACTGAACTCAAGTACAGCCGGTAAAAGCATTGCATTAGAGACTCCGTGGGGTACGTGAAAAAGAGCTCCGATTGGGCGCGACATTCCGTGAACTAGACAGACGGAAGCGTTGGAAAATGCCATCCCGCCGTACATGGATCCTGTAGACATGGCTTCTCTTGCTGCGATATTATTTGGATTTTCATAAGCTATCCTGATGTTTGCAGCAATTAACCGAATTGCCGACAGTGCAAAGATATCGGTCATCGGGTGCGCCTTTTTAGACAAATAGGCTTCGACAGCATGACTCAATGCATCGATACCTGTTGCGGCGGTTACCGATTGGGGAGAAGATAATGAAAGCATAGGGTCAACAATTGCAACTGCGGGCATGAATTCCGGCTGTTTAATCATCATTTTTTCATCGTTACTAGTATTTGTAATGACGGTTGCATCTGTAACTTCGGAGCCTGTTCCTGCAGTTGTAGGTATGGCGATATGGGGTACCGGAGAATTTAAGATGCTTTTCGCTCCACCCATATAGTCTCCTATATAGCCGCCATTTGTAGCTAGGACAGCAATCGCTTTCGCTGTATCTATGCAGCTACCACCTCCAAGCGAAATGATGACGTCACACTTCGTGTCTATAAATAAGGCTAGCGCTTCTGCTACATATTGATCGGTTGGTTCTAAATTCACTCCTGTGTAGATTTCATATTGAACATTCACTTCTTTAAGCTGCTCAACGCACGTATCTATGTAGCCTAGACTTTCAATTATTTTATCACTAATTAGTAGAGCTTTTTTTCCTCTAAGGGCCGTTTCTGTCCCCACGCGATTAAACGCATCTTGTCCATATATAGTCGCTTGAGGCGATCTGAAAACTTCGTAGTTAACCAAATAATCACTCCATTCTGTTTGATTAAATATAGCATGCCGGCTACCTGAAAGTCTAAGTAATCTGAATTAGAGATGATATTCATTGAGAAATTAGTGTAAACACCCTTCTAAAGGAATACGTATGTCCAACGATGAATATCACAGAACAAATGTCATCCCATCCTCAGCTATATGGAATCCATTACTTTCTATGAATTTGCGTTCAGCACTATCTGGTTTAAGTGCGGGATTGCTATGATTAAAATGAGTGAAATAAATTGAGCATGTATCCGAAATGCTTTTAAGTCTTTCAATTGTATCGGTAATAAACGGATGTGGGATTTCACTTAAGTCTCGTTTACTGCGCCCGCTGTCAGCCAGGTCATCTTCTGAATAAAATGTAGCATCCAACAAACAAATATCAGCTTGCTTACACGCCTCTAATACATCTAAATCCCACTCATCCCAACTATCAATATCAGGAATATAGAGTACTTTTTTCGATGGACCAGTAATCCAGAATCCGAATGTTTCTGAAAATTCATTTCGATGAGGTACTTCTATTGGAGTAACCTCTACATTATTTTCTAAAACAACAGGTGTCTCGTTTTTCAGTGTATGTATTTGAATATTTTCAAGTGTCGTCAGTTGTTTCCAAGGTGCATGTGTTTCTAGAAGGTGCTTCATTAGTGGACCTGTAAATACAGGTACTTTATTTGTATTCATGGCTTCTTTCCCTAAATATATGAGTCCGGGATAATGACCGATATGTGCATGTGTAAGGAAAATACCCTGCATAACGCAACCTTCCAACCCCTGTGCAAGCTGCAAATTAAGAAACTGCTCTTTGAAATCAGGGGAAGCATCGATTAAATACCATTGCTTTTTTGTGGGTATTACAATAGCAAGAGAAGCCGCAAGTCGCTTGAAATTCGGATTTTCAATTGCTCTTTTACAATTTTCACAATAACAATTCGGCTGAGGTAATCCAGCATCTTGTGCGGTACCAAGAACTTGTAAAACAACTTTGCTCATAATGTTGGTTCTCCTTTTACTATTCATTTATATTGGTGTTAAGAAAAGCTTGTTATTACTATAATACAGATAGTTCCATGCATTCACACGATTCATGAATTTAACGGTTTTAAATGGGCGTATAAGAATCTTATCATTATTTTTGGAGTGCATGTTATATTAAAGGGTATAGCTTATTAACGCGAAGGAAGGTGAGAGAAGTGGAGATTACGAATGTATTGGCCATTAGTGTATCGATCATAACTATTTTAAACGTTCTTTTTTTGGCAAGTGTCTTGTTTTATGAACGACGGGAAGTCGGAAACACGTGGGCTTGGGTAATGTTATTAGTTTTTATTCCTATTTTAGGTTTTTTTATCTATCTATTTCTCGGCCGCAGTTTAAAGCAGAAAAACTTCTATAAGCTTACAACAGAAGAAAAAGAAACGATTGATACTGAGGTGGATAAACAACTTTTGTCCATAACAGAGGAGAATTTTCAAAATGAACCATTGTTAAAGAAAAATACGGAGTTAATTCGGATGAACCTTAGATCTGCAGATTCTTTATTATCCTATGACAATGACATCGCCATCTTTAATGATGGGTATGAGAAATTTGATGCGTTAGTAGAGGATATCCAATCCGCACAAAAGGAAATCAATATTCAATATTACATTATCCAACCAGATGCTTTGGGAAGAAGAATTCGAGACGCACTCACTGAAAGAGCAAAAGCCGGGGTGAAAGTTCGCCTTTTGTATGATGAAGTTGGTTCAAAGAAAACATCTCCAAAGTTTTATGATGAATTGCGTGCAGCAGGCGGTGAAGTAGAAGTATTCTTCCCCTCGCTTTTCCGACTAATAAATTTTAGGGTGAACAATAGAAATCATCGAAAGTTAGTTATTATTGACGGTCACATAGGATATATTGGTGGCTTTAATGTAGGAGATGAATACCTGGGCTTGAATAAGAAGTTTGGCTATTGGAGAGACACTCATCTTAGAATAACTGGAGGGGCCGTCAATCATATTCAAGTAAAGTTTATTCTCGATTGGCATCAGGCGGCGAACAACGAACCTGGTGAATGGGGAGAATATGCATTTCAAACTAAAAAGCAACTTGGAACGAGTCCTGTCCAAATTGTATCAAGTGGTCCCCATTCCCAGACGGAACATTTAAAGAATATGTATATTAAACTTATTTTGTCAGCGAAAAAAAGTGTTTTTATCCAAACGCCCTATTTTATTCCCGATACAAGCTTTATGGATGCCTGCAAAATTGCATTATTATCCGGGGTAGATGTTCGCATTATGATACCAAATATGCCTGATCATCCTTTTGTCTACTGGGCAACATGGGCACATGCAGGAGATTTACTGAACTATGGAGCCAAAATATTGCTCTATGAAAATGGGTTCTTGCATGCAAAAACAATCGTAGTTGACGAAGAAGTTGCCTCTGTAGGGACGATGAATATCGATTCGCGAAGTTTCCATTTGAATTTCGAAGTGAATGCAATTATCTATGATGAAAAAGTAGCCAATCAGCTTCACTCGTTGTTCTTGCATGACAGTGAGCTGAGTTCAGAACTTACACCGGAACGTTATGCTGAAAGGTCGTTGGTAATTAGATTTAAAGAAGGAATTTCGCGTCTTCTTTCACCTGTTTTATAACTGTAGTAAACCAATTCTCCTCTCATGCATTAATCTACAATAAAAGGACCATACCGTATTTTATTTAGTGTATGGTCCTTTTACTCGACATAGATTTAAATAATAGGTACTTGATGAGAAATTAATAGAAGTGATCGAAATGAAACATAATGTGTTAACTGCTCAACGACACAAATAATTTGAATTACAGGAGCGCAATGTCTGAACCTAATGGGTTGTTCATGCTAGAATGAGAGTAGAATCTAAGTGGGGTGACATGTGTTGTTCAAGAAATTGTATGTCTACATAATCATGTTAGGAATCGGATGTACGTTTTTAGTGTTAGCGAATGTCCTTGATGTTTCTGATAAACTGAAGTGGGTATTTTTAGCGCTTGCAATCCTATTGAACTTGACGACGGCTGTCGTCGCGATGAGATACGGGTTAAAGGAAATGAGACCGAAATAATCGTACAACTTTAAATAGCGGTTCACTCAGTTACGTATTCAATGTGGATGTATCCGATCCATGTTGAATACTTTTTTTATTGGTATAATCTTTATACTTGATATATAAAGTATACCGAGTTACACTTAAGTTAATCGTTGGAGGTGAGACCCATTAATATATGTCCATATTTGGAATCGTGTTTCGAGATATTAGGGAGACGTTGGAACGGATTGATTATTCATTACTTATCGAATTGTCCGGAGTATACGGCACATTTTTCCCATATGAAACGTGATTTAACTGATATTACACCTCGTGCGCTTTCATTAAAACTAACTGAACTAGCGGATTATGGTTTGATTGTAAAAAAAGTAACGGAAGGAACGCCTATTTCAATTACGTATCATCTAACTGAAAAAGGACAACAACTCGCAATCGCTTTGCAACCAGTTCATGAATGGGCACAAAATAATATTGAACTAGTTTCATCAAATAAATAACAAACTAATGAAAAGAGGAATGTAAATGGAAACGAAGAATAGCATGATTTGTGATTTAGAAACGGGTGTCTGTGGACCTGCAGGTGAAGAAGAAGCGAATGCAATGGAATTCGTTGATTTCTCAGTCCCAAATAAGAAAGTAGATCTTTACTATATAACCGACCCAATTTGTTCGCATTGTTGGGCATTAGAACCAGTCCTTCGCAAGTTTGTCGACCAGTATGGAAATTATTTTAAAATGCATACACTTATGGGCGGTTTACTTGAAAAGTGGGATGGCTTTGCAGACGCGGGCAATGGCATTTCTAGTCCTTCAGATGTTGCGAGTCACTGGAGAGAAGTGGGTGAACATTCACGGATGCCAATCGATGGAACAGTGTGGCATGACGACCCAATCGAGTCTTCATTTATACCTTCCCGTGTGTATAAAGTCATCTCGGAGAAGAGTCCAGAACTTGCCAACGTATTTTTACGTCGTGCAAGAGAAGAACTTTTTGCATTCAATAAAAACATTGCAAAAGACGACCTATTAATTGATCTTGTGAATCAGGTTGGCCTGGACGGAGAGGAAGTTGTTCGTTTATCAAAGCTTCCTGAAGCCAACGCTTCCTTACAAGAAGACTTTAAACTCGTTCGTGAATTAGGTGCTCGTGGATTCCCAACAATTGTCATGGTAAACGAAGAGCAGAAAGGTGCTCGAATTGTTGGTGCAAGAACGCTAGAGGACTATACAAATGCACTCCAACAATTGTTGCCAGCAGAAACATTAAAGCCGAAACAGCTTATGGACCTAAGCCAATTGCTTCAACAGGAAAAAACGTTATTCTCGCGTGAAATTGAAGAGTATTTTTCAATTGAACAATCAGAGTTAGACGCATTCGTACAAAAAGAATTGCAAGAAGATACGTATGAAATGAAAAGCATTCTTGGTGAACAGTACATCCAAGTAAAATAATAAGAAACAAACAAAGTCGACTCTCCGAAAGGAAGTCGATTTTGTTCTAGCTAATGAAAAGGAGGGGTTTGTGATGTTGCAAAAGCTAAATGCAGGAAGTCATGCACAGCCATTTCGAGGGCCATTCAGCATTACACGTGTCCAACCTGGTGACATATTAGGGGATAAAACCAAAGATACGGCATTTGGACCGCTCGCTATCATCGATCATGCAGTGATGAAAAAAGGCTTAACGGTTAAAATGCACGAACATATAAACGATGAAATCTTAAGCTATATTTACTCAGGCGTTACACACCATAAGGATTCTGCGGGGTTTGAAGCACCAATTGCCCGCGGAAAACTAATGATGATGAATGCGGGGAAAGGTTTCTGGCATGAAGAAAAAGTGAAAGAAGACGAAGTTGAAATGCTTCAAATATTCGTTCGACCAGCCGAAACAGACCTTCCTCCAGCAATTCAATTTTACGATAAGCCGACAGATAACCGAGAGTGGCATGTCATGGCGGGACCAGAAGGAAGTGGTGCACCGCTTTATGTAAGGCAAAACGTTTATATACTGGATGCACATCCCGAAGAAGGAGAAGAGCTCGAAATCCCAACGTATGATGGTTACACACCGTTTCTTTATGTACTGAACGGAGAACTAACAATTCAAAATCTAACGGTAGGTAAACAAGAAGCGATAACAGATTTAGATAAGCCACTTCCGCCTCTAGTCGCGAATGAAGATACAACAATTGTCTTGTTTTTTGTCGATTTGAATGCGCAGATGTCGACCGATGGGACGATTAGCGGAAAGAAGAAATAATATAGGTATAAAAAATGGATTAGACGAGGAAATTACTTCCTACAATCTAATCCGTTTGTATTTATTCGTTGTCTATTTGAAATTGAACCATGAATTCGCTGAGTGCACGGCATGCTTCTAAAGGAACCGAGTTGTAAGCAGAGGCACGGCATCCACCAACTGAACGATGGCCGTTTAAACCAACAAATCCTTGTTCTTTCGCTTCATCTAAAAATTTCTTTTCTAACGTTTCATTCGCGAGGTTGAATGTAATGTTCATTAGTGAGCGGCTTTCATGTTCTGCATGTCCTGAATAGAAGCCTTTGCTTTCATCAATCGCATCGTAGATAAGCTTTGCTTTTTCTTCGTTTTGTTTCTCGACCGCTGGTAATCCACCCAACTCTTCAATCCACCCAAGTACTTCACCGAGCATGTAGATGCCGAACGTTGGTGGCGTATGGTAAAGTGAGTTGGTTTTTGAATGTGTCGTGTATTTTAACATCGTTGGAATGTCCTGATTCGCTTTTTCAAGAAGATCCTTACGAATAATTACAACTGTTACTCCAGACGGTCCGAGATTTTTTTGTGCGCCTGCATAAATAAGAGCAAATTTACTTATATCGACCGGCTTAGACATGATGTCGCTGGACATGTCTGCAATTAGTGGAACGTCGCCAGTGTTCGGGAACTCTTTCCACTGAGTACCGTAAATCGTATTGTTCGAAGTCAGATGTACATAAGCGTCGTCTTCGTTGTACGTAAGCTCATCTAATTTAGGTACTTTGTTGTGTTTACTCTCTTTCGAACTAGCAACAGAATATGGTGAACCAAATAATTTCGCTTCATCAAACGCTTTTTCAGACCATGAACCTGTCATGATGTAACCCGCTTTTTGCTCAGGAGTTAAAAAGTTCATAGGGATCATAGAAAATTGGAGACTGGCTCCACCTTGTAAGAAAAGAACTTCATAGTTTTCTGGAATAGAAAATAGTCTTTTTAAACGAGAAATCGCTTCATTATGCACTTCTTCATATTCTTTACTTCGGTGGCTAAGCTCCATAATCGACATTCCAGTCCCACGGAAATTGACAAGTTCTTGTTGTGCTTTTTCTAGAACGGGTAGTGGAAGTGCTGAGGGTCCAGCGTTAAAGTTGTAGACAGATTGACGGTTTCTTTGCAAAATGTTCACTCCTCAATTGGTAGGTTAAGAAAAAGAGGCCGCCCTGTAGTTGGGCGACACCGGAAAAGACTTTTGACTACGTTTTAGTTAAAGCTAATTTCACGAATTCGTTTAATATCCTCTATTTCTTGAAGTTGCTTCATTACGTCTATAGGTGTTTTTCGGTCTACGACTAAAATCATTACTGCGGATCCGCCTATTTCTTGGCGTCCTACTTGCATGCTTGCAATGTTCACGCCGTTCGCACCAAGGGCAGTACCAACTTTTCCGATTAATCCTGGTTTATCCATATGAGAAATCAATAACAAATTCCCTTGTGGTGAAATGTCAACTGGATACGGGCCAACTCGAATGAGACGTTCTCCGACTCCGTAAGCTGCAGATCCAGTTACCCAGCGTTCTTCTTCTGTTGTCTTGAGACGAATTGTAATCTCATCGGAAGAACTTTGAGAGAATAGAGATTTCTTAAAGATAATTTGTATATCACGTTGTTTTGCCATGTGAAGTGCATTGATCGTATTCACATCCGCACCGAGGTGGTGAGAAAGGATTCCCTTAAGTACATATGCACTTAATGGAGACGTATCTAAATCAGCTAATTCGCCTCCGCACTCCACGGTTACTTCGCGTACAGCACCGTCTGTCATCTGAGCTAGGGAGTTCCCGAGGTGCTCACACAACTTAAAGTAAGGTTGAAGTTTATGTAACAATTCAGGTGAAATCGAAGGCATATTCACCGCGTTCTTAAATGGTTCGTCACGTAAAATATGGACAACTTGTTCTGAAACGTCAATCGCTACATTTTCTTGGGCTTCTAAAGTTGAAGCACCTAAGTGAGGTGTAACAATAACTTTCGGGTGTTTTAAAAATGGATGATCTGGTGCTGGTGGCTCACTTTCAAATACATCGAAAGCAGCTCCTGCAACAATGCCTTCGTCAATTGCTTCAACTAGGGCAAGTTCATCGATGATTCCACCCCGTGCACAGTTAATGATTCGCATCCCTTTTTTCATAACTTCGAATTGTGGTTTACTAATCATATGACGTGTTTCAGATGTGAGTGGAGTATGAACGGTCATAAAATCAGCTTCTCGGATGATTTCATCTACACTCGCAAGTTTAATGCCCAACTTTTTTGCGCGTTCCTCTGTCATGAATGGATCATAACCTATAATACTCATACCAAATGCAGCTGCTCGCTTAGCAACTTCGATTCCAATACGACCAAGTCCAAATACACCAAGTGTTTTGTTTCGCAATTCTACACCGAGAAAAGATTTACGGTCCCATTGTCCATCAATGGTTTTCACATAAGCTTGCGGAATATGACGAGCGAGAGCCATCATCATCGCAAATGTATGCTCACATGTGGTAATCGTGTTTCCATCAGGTGCATTAATAACGATGATTCCGTGGTTCGTAGCTGCATCCAAATCGATGTTATCAACGCCAACACCTGCGCGGCCAATCACTTTTAATTTTACGCCGGCTTTCATAATGTTTGCCGTAACTTTCGTTTGTGAGCGTACTAGGAGTGCATCGTAATCACCAATTATCGAGATGAGTTCATCTTCACTAAGTCCCGTTTGCTTAATAACTTCTACATCACTTGCATTTGTCAATTGTTGTAATCCAAAATCGCTAATAGGATCTGAAACCAATATCTTAAACATAAATCTTCCTCCTTTATTATGTAAAATTATATAGTTATCAATGACATAGCAAATACGCTAAGTATTGTTTGTTTTTTATAAGTACATGCATATATATTTTAACACTAATTATTGAAGTTGGCAGTCCCTTCTTTTCCTAGATGAGGACAAAGACTTGTCGGAAACTTGCATTTGACTACATATTCACAACTTAAATACATAATCTAAAAGGAAGTAAACGGTTACAGGCTTTAATGCGATTCTATAGATAAATATGTATATATTTCAAAACTTATTAAAATAAGTGCATCGAGTTCATTCGAACCATGTACAATGTGAAAACTCAGCACAAAGAAGAAGGTTTTTGATTTCAATTTAAAGCAACCATACATTGATTGTGCCTATAATAGAAATAGGAGTAAAAACGTTGAAGGATTTAGAAAGGGTGATTCCAACATGAAAAAGAAAGTATTTGGCGTTCATGACGAGAATACGCTGCGTCAGTTTGAGAATTGTTTGAAATCAGGGCGTGTAGCCGGAGGAGTACTCTGTGCGGATGGTCATTTTGGATACAGTCAACCTGTCGGGGGCGTTATTGTATACGATGGGCAAATTTCACCGTCAGGCGTTGGTTATGATATCGCTTGTGGAAATAAGGCGGTACGTACGAATTTGAAGTGGAAGGACATTAAAAGAGATCTTCCGCTTTTAATGGATGAAATCTCTACAACTATTTCATTTGGAATAGGACGTAAAAACAAAGAAAAAGTGGATCATGAATTGTTTGACGATCCTGACTGGCTTGTTTATCAAGAAATTGGCAAGCAGGAACACGACCAACTAAAAAAATTAGCGAAAGATCAGTTGGGGACCGTTGGAGCGGGGAATCATTATGTCGATTTGTTAGTTGAGCAAGATACAGATGCTGTTTGGGTTGCGAATCACTTTGGTAGCAGAGGTTTGGGTCATAAAACAGCTAGTGGATTTTTAAACTTAGCCAATGGGCGAAAGTTTTCGGATCGTGCACCAGGAGAAAGTATGGAGCAAGCGCCTACGCTTATCGATTTAGATAGCGAGCTTGGCGATCTCTATTTTCGTGCAATGGAGATGAGTGGGAAGTTTGCCTACGCAGGAAGAAATTATGTAATAGACCGAGTCCTTTCGATAATGGGTGCTACCTCTGAGTTTGAAGTGCATAATCACCATAACTATGCATGGAAAGAGAGTCATTTTGGCAAAGAGTACGTCGTCGTTAGAAAAGGTGCTACGCCTTCAGCTCCAGGACAAATGGGGTTCATTGGAGGAAGTATGGGTGATATTTCCGTTATTGTAGAAGGGAAAGACAATCAAGCGAATGCAGATGCATTTTATAGCACCGTACACGGTGCGGGGCGGATTATGAGTAGGACTCAAGCAGCGGGGAAAATGAACTGGAAAACACGAAAAAGACGCGGTGGAGAGATTACTCAAGAGCAAATGGACCAAGCCGTTCAAAAGTATGGAGTGGAATTACGCGGCGGTGGAACAGATGAAAGTCCATTCGTTTACCGAAAGTTACAAGACGTGTTAGATGCCCATGAAGAAACGATTGACGTTCTTCACGTATTAAAACCAGTAGGCGTCGCAATGGCCGGTGCAAATGAGTTTGACCCATTTAAGGATTAAAAGCTTTATAAAAACAGCGAAGTACCGGTCTAATCGGATACTTCGCTGTTTTTAATTGTTTTTACAGTTTGGTAGTTGTTTCAACAAAGTTAGAGCGTTACTTATTGATAAGGAATTACAAATTTAACGGTCGTGCCTTTACCTGGATGGCTAGTAATTTGCAATCCTTTGTTGAATAGTTTAGTTAGTCGACGATTGGTGTTTGCTAAACCGATTCCATTTTGAGGTGAATCTTGCAAGACTATCTGTACTTTACTAGCATCCATTCCTACTCCGTTATCTTGAATTATTATTTCATAATATGTCGCATAGTTTCTTGTTTGAATGATAACAGTTCCGCCTTCACACTGTTGTAGCAACCCGTGTCGGACAGCATTTTCAACAACAGTCTGGATTGCTAAAGGAGGAATTAATCTGCCTTCTAGAGAATCTGTATCCCATTCAACAAGAATTCGTTCACCAAAACGTTCTTGTTCGATATATAAGTAGGATCGAATCAGCATTAATTCATCGGAAAGAGGGATAAGATCCTGTGTATTTTGTGTTGCGAAACTATGACGTAGATAATTCCCGAATTCTTGAAGTAACATAGTCATTCTTGTTGTATCAAATTCAGCTAAAGAAGCAATGGAGTTCAATGTATTGAATAGAAAGTGCGGCTGAATTTGAGCTTGTAACCATGCCGCTTCCATGCGGTTTTGTTCCTTAATAGATCGTCTCAAATCAGTCAGTGCTTGAACGCGCGATTGTAGAGACAGTGCATCGATTGGTTTAGATACGTAATCATTAGCACCGGATAGAAATCCTGCAACAATATCTTCGGGTTGGCTACGGGCAGTTAATAAAAGAATAGGTAATTCGGATATACTAAATCTCTTTCGGACAAGTTGTGTGAACTCATAACCGGACATATTTGGCATCATTACGTCACAAACTACTAAATCATATACCGTCTTATCCATCATAACCAGTGCATCTTTTCCATTCGATGCTTCTGTAACGTTATATGTTCGCTGCAACAAATGACGTAAAATACGTAAGTTGACAAAATCATCGTCTATTATAAGAATACGCGGTTTACCCTCGATAGAGACACTGTCATTTGAAGAAAGGAGTTCGTTGTCAATTCTTCGAGAGCTCTCAGATGACTTAGTCATTGGTATAGAGGAAGGTTCTTGAGAAGCTAACCTCAGAGTAAAGGAAAATAGTGCACCTTCTCCAGGTTGTGATTCTACTGAAATTGTACCCTCATGTAATTCTACTAATTGCTTAGTGACTACTAAACCAATACCAACTCCACCGGTGGAGTTCAAACTTGAACTCTTTTGAATATAGCGATTGAAAATCAGTTGTTGCATAGCGTCGTCGATTCCAATACCTGAATCTTTCACGTAAATAGTAGCTTCCTTATCATCGTGTGATGCATAAATGGATATTGTGCCTTTTTGCGTGAATTTAACAGCATTGTGCAATAAGTTAAATAGAATCTGAGTAAGTCTATTTTCATCAGCTTCTACTGCAGGAAATTCGGGTGATATATCCATTCGTAAATTGATTGGTTTGCTTTCAAGCATAAATTGAAGCATATCGATAACACCAGAAGCCGTAGTTTGAATACTTATATTTTCTTTACGAAGGCGAATGTGGTTTCCTTCTAATCGAGTACTATCCAACAAATCATTTAAAGTGAAAGACATTTGTCGAGCGACTTGTGAAAGAAGTTCTAGACTCTTTTTATTGTTTGTGGAAAGAGTGTCGTTGTCATCTGCTAAGATCACCTGTGCAATATTTAGTATACCGTGGAGTGGATTTCTAAGTTCATGAGATGTATTCGCTAAAAAGTCATCTTTCAATTTATCCGCTTTTTGTAATTCTCTTTTTTGAACTTTGTTTTCATCTACAATGCGAATATGTCTTTTAATTAGAAGTATTGTAATTACGAAAATTGCAATTAAAAAGTCAAACGGATAATAGGGAATGTTAGAGAAACCAAATTTTATTCCGGCTCCCCAAAAAACATTGGAAGTATACGCAGAAATGAACAATAAAATAAGAATTGCGTCAAGTGAGTTGTTTCGAACCACTTTTATTGTTTGATAAAACAAAAAAACGATGGAAAACGCATAAAATACAAACAGAAATAGCACTAAAAACTCATATTTTTCAAAGGGTGTAAGGATCATTCCTAAAAGCAAAGTTCCATATAAACCGACCAAATACTTATATGTACGAGATTTTAAGTGAAAGAGGTTTTTAATGAATTGTAACAGGGCTAACAACGTACTAAGAAAGATGAACAATAATAATTTATTGGACCACTCCATAGAGAGTGGTAATTGTAAAACAACGTCATCATCAATTAAGTTTGCAAAAGCACTTAAAATAAGCAAAAGGCCAAGTGAAAAGACTTCTTTTCTATATTTATCTATACTAAAGAAATAAATGAAGAAGGCATGCAGAGCATACACAATTGAAAGGATAGCTACGATAAGTTGTAAGGTACTAGAAAACGAATCCTCCTTGTTGATGGCTGCTGCAGTTCCAATCATTATGCTATCGGTTACCCCACCAAAAAAGGGGATTTCATAGTTGGACACATGCAAAAGTACTTCTACTTCATTGCTTTCGGAACTGAATAGTGCCGAATAGGGTCCTTCTTCAGTAACCTTTTTCGTAGCAGATTTCACAGGATCGTTATGTCTAGCAATTTCTGTTCCGTTGATAAAAAGTGCAGATGCAGTTGTCACAGTCTTCATGCGAAGACCGTATATTTGTTTATTCCCAGGCGGAAGTAAAACTTTTAAACGATATGTACCATACCCATAGGACGCAATCGGATCAGCGCTTTGCAACTTGTTTTTCCAATCACTCGGAATAGAGATGAATTCACTTTTTGAGGAGCGGGTTTGTAAAGGTTGCACAAATTTGAAAGGGTAAAACTCCCACTGCCCATCTAAAGTAATCGTTTGGTCATCCGTAAATGACCATTCACGAAGATCTACGACTCCTTTTTCAGGGTGTGGGTGTTCAGGTATCTGATGAATGAAGATCCAACTGACTCGGAAAACAGTTAGTATAAGGAGAAACAAACTAATGATCAAGTATATTTTCTTTCTTGTTATTTTGTTATCTCCTGACATCATTTACTCAGTCCCTTTTGAATTTGTTAATGAAGCTCAGCTAGTAATTATTGATAGTTACGTACCAAACTACCTAGTTTTCCTCCGCATACAAGTTATTCTCCTTAATGTACGAATAGCAAGAGTCGGGTAAAAGATATCTTGGTTCTCCGTTCATCGAAAACTCCTCTCGAATGTACGTTGAACTAATCTCCATAGATAATCCCTTATCGAGAAGTTGAAAAGTGTCGCCGTTATCATTGTTTCTTAGAACTGGGGATTTGCTAATCGCTTGAAGCATATTAACACCTTCGCGAGCCATTACGATGAACTTATTTTCCCTTAGTAATTCCTCAGTATATCCCCAAGTTCCAGCGCCGATGTCTACTAATAGATCAGCGCCCATTATGAAGAAAATCTCGTCATCTTTATACTTCTTTTTAAAATGTTTCAACGTTTCATACGTAGAGATGTCCCAAGCATTTTGGTGCATCTCGAATTGATCTGCAATGAATTTATCGTTATTTTGAATGGCAAGTTCAACCATATTCCAACGATGTTCATCTTTTGTGTTCATCGTTTTATCTCTTCTTTTATTTGAACAGGGCAGGAAAATGACTTTGTCTAATTTGCAACGGCTTGCTATCGTACTCGCAGTCCATAGGTGTACGTTTGTAATTGGATCGAACGAAGATCCGTAAATTCCAATTTTAGCCATCCCGTTAGTCTCCCTCATTCGTGAATTTTGCCTTACTTATACAACTTCTGCTCCAAGCGTATTTTTGAAATGACCTAACGCCCAGTCATGACCAGCTTGGTTGAAACTGGCAACGCCTTGTTCGTGAACAACGATTTTAAATCCATTATTATAGGCGTCTACAGCTGTGTGAAGAATACAAATATCTGTACAAACCCCAACAAGGTGAATTTCTTGAATCCCCCGTTCACGCAATTTGATTTCTAAATCGGTTCCTGTGAACGCAGAGAAACGTGTTTTATCTTGCCAAATGACATTAGCTTTATGTTTGTTTGCTTCATAAACGTCTTTCGTTTTTCCGAATAAATTTCTTCCTGAAGTGTTCACGATATTATGAGGAGGAAAATTCTTCGTTTCAGGGTGATATGGATCATTTTCTGTATGCATATCTATTGAAAATACAACGAACTCGTCATTATTGATAAAATCTTCAGTTAATTTTGCGATATATCCCGATAACTCTTGACCCGGTGCACCGCACGTCAATTTTCCATCTTCCGCCACAAAATCATACGTATAGTCAATGTTCAGTAATGCTCTTTTCATTTAAATTCCTCCCAGCTCGATTTTCACTTCCTATGTTTACTATAGATGATTGTTATCAGTCGTTCAACAAATGGTCGAACAGAACAGCGGATTATCTGAATAAATAAACAAATCTTCTTTATCATTCACAAAGGATTAGGTTATGATCGTAGTACAGGTTTGAAATGAAAAGCGAATCGAGGAGATTTAAAATGAATAGCAAAAAAGAGATTTGTAGAATTGCTAAAAAGGGTGCAGCGTTAAAGCTAGTGGCGGGAACAAGTGGGAACGTTAGTTACTATGACAGAGAAAAAGAGCTTTTGTATATTACACCGAGTAATTTGGAATACGACGCTATGACAGCGGAAGATATCGTAGAAATGGATTTGGATGGCAACGTGAGGAATGGCGATAAAATTCCATCATCAGAATGGAGATTGCATGCGGGTATTTACAAAAATCACCCCCGATTTAATGCGGTTTACCACACACATTCACCGTATGCGACAAGTTTCTCGGTCATTGGAGAAGGGATTCCAATCATTTTAGTAGAAATGATTCCATACTTAGGCGGAGATGTACCACTAGCCCCATTTGGTTTACCTGGAACGGATGATTTGCCGAATAGTGTGCTTCAACCATTGGAAAATAGAAATGCGTGCTTATTGGAAAATCACGGCGTAGTAGTAGCTGGCAAGGACTTAGAGCAAGTTTTAACGCGTGCAATTTATGTTGAAGACGCAGCTGAAATTTATCACAAAGCAAGAAGCATTGGAAAAGCCAACTTAGTTCCTAGAGATGGGATTCAAAAGATGGGCGAAAAATATGGCTATGATTTGTAAGTAGTTCTTTATTTAGCTTGAAGGGAACGTGATACCGAATGGATAATCGTCAAGATATAGGTTTAGGAGAATTGCTCCAATACGAAAATGTTGCATGGTATGAAGATGGACAAGTAAAGATTATGGACCGAAGAGTCTATCCATCTAAAAAGGAGTTTGTCATTTGTAAAACGTATCAAGAGGTCGTAAAGGCAATCCGAGATATGGTAACTCAAAGTGCAGGACCGTATACTGCTGCTGGCATGGGGATGGCATTAGCCGCCTACCAGGCAAAAGATGAGGAAGACAAAGTTAGCTTCTTACGAAAAGCAGCTACTGAAATTGGTAACGCAAGGCCGACAACAAGCAATCGTATGCTAAAAGTAACGAGCAAGTGTTTTGAAGTTGGTCAACGAGCTATCGAAAGAAATGCGTCTCCTGTTGATGAAATCTTTAGGTATGTAATTGGGACTTTGAACGCTAGATATAAAAAAATGGACGCTGTAGGCAAAAACTTATACGAATTGCTAAATGGAAAAACGAAAATATTGACCCATTGTTTTGGAGAAACCAATATTGCGATGCTTCTAAGACATGCAAGTAAAGACAATCAGGTGATTAACTTATATTGTTCTGAAACGAGACCTTTTTTCCAAGGCGCAAGACTAACTTCTAGTGTGGCTGTCGACCAAGGCCACAATGCGTATGTATTCTCTGACAATATGGTTGCTTCAATGATTGAAAACCAAGAGATTGAGGCATTTATTACTGCAGCAGATACAATTTGTATGGATGGATCTGTTATTAATAAAATTGGGACATCGCAAGTTGCAATCATCGCAAAGCATTATGGAATCCCTTATTTTGTGACGGGAATACCCGATAAAAACGTTCGTACTTCAAAAGATATTGAAATTGAGTACCGAGATGTTAACGAGCTGTTAATTGTTAATGGTGTGAAAAACACCAAGCCTGATGTTAAAGGAATTTATCCGTCATTTGATACGACGCCAGCTCATTTAGTAAGTGCAGTCGTAACGGATAATGGGATTTATTCACCGTATAATTTAGAGGATTACTACAAGCAAGGGTTCGATGAATTCTATTAGGAGGCCAATCATTGATAGATAATAGCCACTTCAATCGACTATTAGAAAAGTACAAAGGCATCGGGGCAGGAAGCAGTGCAATCGAGGAAATTGGTGATGGGAATATTAACTATGTGTACCGAGTTCAAGCACAAGACACTTCGATTATCATAAAAGAAGCAAGAAAGTTTGATCGGTCCTCAAATGATCCATTAGATGTAAATCGTTTGAAAATAGAATACAATTCTTTGAAGTTTTTCGGACAATCGACGCCACATTTGATACCTGAACTGTTTGAGTATGATGCTGAAAACTCTATTATGGTGATGGAAGACTTAAAAGACTACTTGCCCTTAAGAAAAGCATTGGCAGAAAATGATACAAATGTGCTTCAGGAAAATCATATTGAACAAATCAATGATTTCTTTGTAGATTCACTTCTTCGTTCGACATCCTTACTTATGGATTACCAAGAAAAAAGAAAGCTCGAATGTGAATTTAGCAATCCGGAAATGTGTGATATTAGCGAAAGACTCGTGTTTACCAATCCGTATGCAAATCACTCAGGCAATAAATATACTGTCGGAATGGAATCAATTCTAGCTGAACTTCGCACGGATAGAAAAGTGATTGATGAAGTACTTAGACTTAAACATCAATTTATCAACCATAAAGAAGCTCTCATTCATGGTGATTTACATTCCGGCTCAATCTTTATAAAAGATGATCAGATTAAAATCCTGGATTCTGAGTTTGCAGTGTTTGGACCGATTGCCTACGATATTGGAAATGTGTTAGCTCATTTACTCATTAGTAAAGTAGGGAAAACGAGTGCCTATTCAAACTCTATAGATCGACATATAGAGAACTTGTTGAACTTATTTAACGATAAAGGAATTGCCTCTTGTAGAGAAAATGGAAAAGGTAAACTGGTAACAAAAAGCTATCTTGAAAGTTACTTCAAAGGGATTATAAGTGATTCTTATAAATACGCAGGTTTAGAAATCATTCGAAGGGCAATTGGTTCAGCAAAAACAGCCGAATTTGAAAGCTTGAGTGAGGATGAAAAACCTGAAGTTGAAAAAAAATCTGTTTTATTGGGGAAAGAATTGCTTATAAAAGGACAGTATTAGTTAGATTATAGAATTGAATATCGTATCTAAGTATGTATATCAAACCATTGCTTTCAACATCAAATACTACGTACGGTTTACGAATTGGTTGATGTTTCAATAATTCTCCTTGAACCGCCTGTTTACACTCCAACCAGCACTTAAGTAGATAAGTTGTTCAATAATCTATTAACAGGGTTATTAATTTTTCTAAAGGGTATTTAATAAATAACTAGAAGAAAAAGGGAGTGATTAAGAATGGGTGAGAGGAAAATGGTCGTAGCTGTCGCAGGAGCCAGCGGATATATTGGCCAAAATTTATTGAAAAAGTTAAAGGGACGAGTTAAGGTAATCGGTTTGTCACGAAATGGAGATAGCCGTCAAGATACAGAGCATGTCGAGTGGCGGTCGTGTGATTTGTTTTCTATGAAAGATGCAGAAAAAGGGCTAGCAGGAGCTGATATAGCTGTCTATCTCGTTCACTCGATGATGAAGTCCGCTAGACTTTCACAAGGTAGCTTTGAAGATATGGATGTAATATTGGCCGATAACTTTGCTCAAGCAGCAAGTCGGCAAGGAATAAAACAAATCGTTTACTTAGGCGGAATTATACTGGACGAGGATGAAAAGGACTTATCTAGACATTTGAAAAGCAGGCTTGAAGTAGAGAGAGTATTGCGCTCTCGCAATGTCTCGGTAACCGCGCTACGTGCCGGTCTAATTATCGGCCCCAAAGGATCCTCATTTCCAATACTGACAAAACTGGTCAATCGCTTACCTGTTATGGTTTTACCAAAATGGACTCGCTCACACACGCAACCGGTTGCATTAGCCGATGTGTTGAAATCATTAACATCACTTATTATGGACTTAGAGACTGAAAATCGCACAATAGATATCGGTGGTCCAGAAATTATGACTTATAAATCGATGATGCAAAAAACCGCTGAAGCACTTGGAAAAGAGCGAAAGTTTATAGATGCTCCTTATTTTTCATTAACACTTTCTCGGTTGTGGTTACGACTTGTGACGCAAACACCTAAAGAAATTGTTTATCCTTTAATCGAAAGTTTAAAGCATCCTATGGTCGTTCGCCCGGAAAATAGAGTAAGTGGAATTAGTGACGGAAAAACACCCTTTTTGGTGGCAGCTAAAGAGGCATTGAGTGCAGAAGTGAAGGATGCAAAAAAACTTTCTATTAAAAAAAGGCTAGGACCCTTAAAACAAGATGTTCGTTCAATACAACGCATTCAATTGCCAACCCGGTGGAGCGCTGATGAAACAGCGCGTTATTATGTTAAATGGTTAGCCACCTTTTTAAACCCTTGGATCCATACGACTGTAGATGAAGATTTAAATTGTAAAATTGGGTTTCTAGGGGATCGCACCTTATTGGAGTTACGGTATTCAGAAGAGCGAAGTTCAAAGGATAGGGCATTATACTATATTTCTGGTGGAGTATTAATGAATCCATCTGTCAATGAACGAGGTAGAATGGAATTTCGGAAAATTCCAGGGACAAACGAAGTGATTATTGCGATACATGATTATTTACCATCCTTACCCTGGTTCATTTACTATGTGACCCAAGCCAATATGCATGCTTTCGTAATGTGGAGTTTCCAAAGGCATATGAAGAGTTTAAGTATAAGCGATGAAAAGTCTGTTGAAATTAGTACTTTTACCTATGAGAAATATCTGTCTATTTAAGAATGTCGAGTGATCAGACTCACTTTTAATCAAAGGCTATGCAAGCATTCATGTATCAACAAATTACTAACGAATTGAATTCATCCGATTCTCTTCCCTCACTTCGCATAGTGATACCTATACCATAACATCAGCATCCGTCGACTACCTCAATTCTTCAGCGAATTAGCAATCGCCGTAAAAAAACCACCTTTCCATGTGGAAGGTGGTTTGAATTTGTCACGGCTTATAAGGATTTATTGATAAAGCACAATAGATATCAACTTCTTAGTCCACGGCCTTTTTCAATCAAATTCCAATTGATTGCATAAAGTGCAATGACAAAGAAGGCCGAAATAAGAATAGAGAATAAAACTGGAACATCAATTACACCTAGGAACCCGAATCGGAATCCAGATACCATATAAACAATCGGGTTGAGTTTCGATACGACCTGCCAAAACGGGGGCAGCATCGAGATAGCGAAAAACACACCGCCTAAGTAAGTCAATGGCTGAAGAACGAACGTAGGAACAATAGACACATCGTCAAATGATTGCGCAAAAATGCCGTTCAACAGGCCTGCCAAAGAGAACAAGATGGACGTCAACAAAAGCGTCAAGATGACAATGCTCCAAGAATAGACGTGCAACGGAACAAAAAATAGGGAAATAATTGTGACGAGTGTCCCGACAAGAATACTTCTTCCTAGTCCTCCGATCACAAAGCCCCAAATAATGATATGCGTCGGTACAGGTGCAATCAACAGTTCTTCAATGTTCTTTTGAAACTTTTGTGAGAAAAAGGATGACGAGACATTTGAGTAGGAACTCGTGATGACCGACATCATAATCAGTCCAGGGACGATAAACTCCATGTAGGAGAAGCCGCCCATCTCACCAATCCGTTTTCCAATCAAATTCCCGAAGATGATAAAGTACAAGGAAGTTGTGATAACTGGCGGGACCAGTGTTTGAATCCAAATTCTAAGGTAACGGTTCGTTTCTTTATATGCTAGACCTTTTAATGCAGTTAAATAAAGTTTAAACATGAGCACCCTCCACTACGCTGTTTCTTCTGTAAGTTTTAAAAATAACTCTTCTAATCGGTTGGACTTGTTGCGCATGGACAACACTTTAACCCCTTGTTCTGACAGTTGATGGAACACTTCGTTGATTCCTTGATCACGCGCGACTTCTACTGAAAGGGTCGTTTCGTCCAGTAGCTCGGTGGTATAGCCTTTGATCACCGGCGTACTA
The DNA here is from genome assembly GCF_054482775.1 of Sporosarcina sp. CAU 1771. Taxonomy (NCBI): domain Bacteria; kingdom Bacillati; phylum Bacillota; class Bacilli; order Caryophanales; family Caryophanaceae; genus Sporosarcina; species Sporosarcina sp. CAU 1771. The sequence goes on from NZ_JBTLRN010000025.1 coordinate 46,112, forward strand.
CCTGAAGATTCGATATCTAAAATAAATGTTTCATACTGGATCTTGGCCAGCAATGATTTCATACTCGTATCTTCAATCAGTTCTCCATTTTGAATGATACCAATGTTGCGGCATAACATCTCCGCTTCTTCCAAATAATGTGTTGTCAATATAATCGTCGTGCCGTTTTCGTTCAACTCTTTCAGAAACGCCCACATCTCGCGTCTCAACTCGATGTCCACACCGGCCGTCGGTTCATCAAGAATTAATAGACGCGGTTCATGCATTAAGGCGCGTGAGATCATCAGTCGACGTTTCATGCCTCCAGAGAGCATCCGTGCGCGATCATTTCTTTTCTCCCATAAATCAGATTGCTTCAAGTACTTTTCACTACGTTTCAAAGCCTCTTTTCTTGGCACGCCGTAATAACCCGCTTGGTTTACCACAATCTGCTGGACCGTTTCAAAAGGATTAAAGTTGAATTCTTGAGGGACGAGACCGATCTGCATCTTGGCCTGCATTAACTGTTTGTCCATATCATAGCCGAAGACGTTGACTTTTCCCGATGTCTTATTGACGAGCGATGTCACAATCCCGATAGTCGTAGATTTGCCTGCGCCGTTAGGACCTAAGAGAGCGTAGAAGTCCCCTTCTTCCACTTTCAAATCGATGCCACGCAAAGCCTCGACACCCCCAGAATATACTTTTTTCAAGTCTTTTATTTCTAATGCGTATTTCATTCCGTTTATCACCTTTCTATCTTTTTATTCGGGTGTATGTAAAATACCTATTTGCCAGTATGTCACTTCGCCGTCGATTAGCAAAGCATTATGTATACTTTTTTTGGATTATAAAAATCACTTTGGCTTATGAGGGAAATTCATCCATGCCCTCTCTATACTGTTTAATACAGAACAATAATAACTGAATTATAACATTGAATTTATACAGACAACTTTTTTGTCATTAATACATGTGGGATACCATCTTCCATAAAAACAGGTGATGAAGTCGTGTAGCCCAGCTTTGTATAGAAGCCTTCAGCGTGTGTTTGACCATGTAGTTTGACATTGGGGAATTCTTTTTCTATTGAAATTTCTTCAAGTTTTTTTATAATTACTTTTCCAAGACCGAATGAACGGAAAGGCTCTAAAACACAAATTCGCTCTAACTTTCCAAAATTATCAACCCAACGTACTCGACCAGTTCCAACTGGTTGATTCTTGTAATAAACTAAAATGTGCTGGCTAAGCCCATCTAGTGTGTCAAATTTGTCAAACTCATCCTCCAAAGGGACTTTCTGTTCCTCGACAAATACTTCTTTTCGAATCGCAAATGCCATTTCCAAGTCTTCTTCTGATGTAATTACTTTTGTTATCAACATAAAAGCCCCTCTTTCTCTTCAGCAAAATTGCCCGATTGTAATACGATCCTTATTCATTTAACGCACCTGATAACCTAATTTGTGAAAGCTGCTGGTAGCATTGAGATGCTCCACATAATAAGAGTAAAGGATATCGTTAGCCAAAAAGTATTAACCGTAGTTTTTTCTTGGTGTTTGATCTTTTTCAATATAGAAACCAAATTCAAGCAAAATATAATGCACAAGACAGGCATTAAATAAAATCCTATTATTGCAAAAATAATCATATTTTCACTCCTATGTAGTTGTTTAGCATGTTCAACTAAATGCCCGTCGATTGTTGAATGGACAAGTTATAGTTAATACACTCCATTGCTTGGAACGCAAAGCGACAGTTTTCTATAGTCGTTTTTCTACCCGTTTGTTGAATATGAAACTTCATTTATCTCTCCATATTATACCGATTAAGTCGGACAAAACCTTCAAAGTGCTTGAATTCCTTAAAGGTTCTACTAGTATTATGTCGGTTAGCCACACGGTAAAGGTCGTGTATACAAGCTAAACGGTTTCCTGATACCAAAAAAGCAGGTGCCAAAACCATTTCTTGGCGCTAGCTTTCGTGTCCCTTTTTATATGATTTTACCATTATGTATTGAAGTAGTTTGATTTACTTTAAGCGTGAATTATTAAAATGGAAAACCGATTGGTAAGAAAGCTGGAACTATTCAACCCCTTGAACGTAACAGTAATAGATGGATAGAAAACTAATGAATCATGTACAGGATTAGTAATGAATTTATAAAGAAGAAAAAATGATCGAATAGGGGGAGAATATTTGTGGTACTACCAATCGTTATGGCACTAGGTATACTAATTGGTTTACCAGTTGTCTTGTTATTCACAACTTGGAAAGCCGCTTTTAAAAGTAAGTTAGAATGGATTTTGGACGCAACTTCGACCACGTTCGTTATCGCTTGGTTATTTCAGTCTGGCAATTGGAGTTGGATTGGTTACTATTGGCGTTTTCTATTAGCGGCTTTACTTATTGCCGTATTGTTTGTTTCGTGGAAAAAGGTAAGGGGGTTGCCTTTTAGAGAGAAGTTTAATCGCCATCAAAAGTTTTCGGTGGGAATCTCGATAGTACTCATAGTGGTATTTGGCTCTTATAACTACCTTATCTTTACAAGTTATACTACTGATGATCCAGCAATCGAATTAACTTTCCCTTTGAAGGATGGTACATACTACGTAGGACAAGGGGGCAATAGCTTTCTCATGAACTATCATCAGGAATATGCACCTCAAAAGTATGCATTGGACATTTTGAAACTAAATGACTTAGGAATTCGGGCAAATGGGCTGTATCCTAAGGAGCTCGAAAAATACCAAATCTATGAAGACGATCTATTTAGTCCATGCAATGCAAAAGTGCTGGAATCAGAAAATGAGTTGCCTGATTTTGCACCACCAGAAGCGGACTCGGAAAATGCTACAGGAAACTATGTGGCACTATCTTGTGAAAATACCGATGCGATTCTCTATTTAGCTCATATGCAAAAAGGCAGCGTAACAGTAAATCCAAATGATGTTGTGCAAGAAGGGGAAAGGCTTGGTAAAGTAGGGAATTCGGGGAATACAAGCGAACCTCATTTACATATTCATGCGGAAAAAGATGGAGTGGGTATACCTATTCGATTTAACGGTAAGTTTCTAGTTAGAAATAGTTTAATGCGTTAAAAATTAGAAGTTACGTTTACTTAATTGAATCAATTTCATAATTAACGTTTTTAAAAATGCGTAAAGTAGCTCCTTGATGGTTTATAAGCTTTTTAAAAATAGAAAACCGATTTAATTAAGCTACATTTAACGATTGTTGTTCCATTGCTAATTTGATTCGATCTGTT
>NZ_JBTLRN010000026.1:0-48911 GCF_054482775.1 Sporosarcina sp. CAU 1771
GTGGTGAAGTAGACCAGTTTTCAGTACGGATTCGAGATCCAAAGTCCAATTCGGTCTATTCTTCACCTCTACTATACAAAAAAATAGTAGTGCAAACCAATGCCTTGGTCTACACTACTAATCTTAGTATGTTTTCAGTGGCTTCCCTCTAGGCTGAGTGGATTTTTACGTTAAGTGTATCAAACAGTTCAAAGCTTCCATTTCCATTTTGAATAGACCCAAAGCATGATGAAGTTCGCAGCTGCACTAATAACGGTTCCATAGGCAATTGCTGAAGGACCCATTGAATCGATGAATAGATAAATCACCAATAAATTAATTCCAAAAACACTGATGGCACTAAATAGAACCGGGATCAATGAATTCCCTTTTGCATAATAAAATCGAGTAATGTATGTATTTGCAGCTAGGAAAAACATAGACAGTGTGAATGCTTGAAATATCGGCAAGGTCAATGCAACGGACTGCTCATCAAAACTCCCACGTTCAAACACAAGACGAATGATAGGTTCTGCAAAAAAGTAAGCAACTACCGTCGCCGGAACAAGTAGTCCAACTAAATAAAGCAACCCTTTTTTGTACAGGCGACGAATCGTTTCCGTATCCCCTATCCCTTCCTTTTTACTTAAAAGAGGATAAATAACGGTTGTTACAGCAGTCATCATAATTGCCTGGGGAAATCCGGTTAATTTGGAAGCGTAGTTGACGGAAGAAATTACGCCTTCGCCTAACGTATCCGCAACAATACGGTGAATGACAAAATAAAATTGCAACGATGCCCCGCCGAATAAGATTGGAAGAGCAATTACCCAGACACGCTTAACGTCATCAGACATCTTAAACTGTGGCTTAAGTGAATAAAGTTTTGACTTTCTGAGTCCGATGAAAAGAAATAAGCCCATCAAAATAGCTCCAACTAAGGCTCCGATTCCATACGATTCAACCCCGAATTGACGCGTGAGTACGACTCCAACGCCTACAAATACAACATTATAAATAAGTACCGAGATGCTTGATAAATTGAACTTCCCATTGATATTTAAAAGCCCACTCATCCACGTCGATAAAACAAGGATGATTGTCGATGGCATCATCCAAAGAAAAAGTTTGCGAACGAGTAGATAATCATCCTGTTCCAAGTCTTTAAAGAACAAATTAAGGAGCGGGTCTGTCAAAAGCATTAAAAGAACTGTAATTGAAACCGCAGCAAGTAGTACCGTCGCAAACGTCTTACGCACGAAAACCTCTTTATTTGTCTTCGTTGAATGATAAACAGAAATAAATGCTGTCGTAAGTGCCCCGCCGACAACTAAGTAAATGAAATTTGGAATTGTATAAGCTGTAGTTATTGCATCCGCTGCAGTCGAAGTCCCATATTCATGACTGATTGCAACTTCCCTAAGAAAACCAAACAATCTTGCCACAATATTAATGATCGCTACTGCACCTATGATTTTCATTAGCTTATTCATTCAATCGCTCCTACCGCTTTCCTACAGACTCATAAATACGAAGTAGCTTTCGCTCAATCGTTACAAATGAATGACTCGCTACAACTTCCTCACATACTGCTTGATTCACTGCTTCCGATTCTGGATTAAGTGCTTCTTGAAGCCCTGTAACCAAGGACCCCACATTTTTTGGTTCGACTAAAATCCCCGCTTGATTCGCCAATAAATAGGATAATCCACCAACGTCTGTCCCAACCACTTTCGTACCTACAGCCATTGCCTCCAATGCAACAAGTCCAAAACCTTCATGGTAGGAAGGTAGTACAAGTACATCGGCGGAATTCATCCAGTGAACAAGACTCTGTTGCGCTTGTGGTTCTATAAAATGAATGTCTTCCATCTTAAGTTCGTCAATTCGCGCCTTCAACTCGTCTACAAATTGTTGGTTTTTCTGCGAGCCCATAATATATAAAGTTGCATCGTCCTTCGTTTCTTTCAATGAATGGAACGCTTCTACAAGTTCAAGAAGTCCTTTTTCACGAATTACATTTCCTACAAAGAGAACGATATTTCCTTTATCATCAAGGCCAATGTTACGCATGCTCTCCTGTTTCGGTGAGCGCTTAAAAATAGACGTATCTACTCCCATGCTGATCACTTCAACCTGCTTCGCTGGAACCTCAAACTTAGCTGTTACATCTTCTTGTAATTTTTCACCAACAACGATAACAGAGCCTGCTTCATTCAATATCTTCTTTGTTAATTTTTCAATAAGCGGACTTTTCGCAGCCATTTTGTCAATATCCCCACCATGAACAGTAACTACATAGGGAATGCCCAACATTTTTTTACCGATCAATGAAATGAAACCTGTAGGGAAAGCATAATGTGCATGCGTTAACGCAAGGTGTTTTTTGTTCTTCACCATATAAATAAAAGAATGGAAAAACCACGACATGTATTTCTTTACTGTCGTAATTTTTCCTTTACCTGGATTTTGTATTGTTGAAACATCGACTTGTACGCCGGCTGACTCTAGAAGTTTCACTTGATTCTTCACGAAAATACCATAAGTCGGATGTTCGCTTGACGGATACATATTACTTAGAACGAATATCTTTTTCATTTACTTGTCCTTCCCCGCAGCTAGGAACTGTTTCATACCTAGCTTAGCCATGTTCCTCATTTTATCGCCAAGGTTCTCAGCTTCTTCAATTTTCGCCGTCCAGTCCTTGTCCATTAATTCTAAAATAGCAATTAAAGAATTTCTGTCTTTCGTTAAATCTTCAATTCCGATTGTTCGTTCACTCATTTCAACCATCGCCATAAAGTCAGCAACCTTATGGTGGTATGATATCGCCATTATAGGTGTATCTGCATTTGCAGCTAGGTATAACGAATGGAGCCTTGTCCCGATTATTAAATCTTGGGCGGCACTTATCTTAATGATCTCTTCTGGAGATAAATTCTCCTTATTTACAGTCACTCGGTCTTGGTGCACCATTCGATTAAAAACATCGACCGTTACGTCTACATCATGTGGATATTTTGTCGAAAACAAAGTGATTTCAACATCTTTTTTCTCAAGTATTTCATCCAAGTTTTCTGCCATACCTTGAACATAGTTTTCATACTTCACATCATTCGCTTCTGGCCAATAAGCAAGACTGTAATATGGAACGACTGTCACGCCTATTTTATGTATTCGGTCTTTCGACTTCTCAATCGGCGTTGCAGGTAGCGCAAATGATGGATCACCTATTAGTTGTATGTCTCTTCGTACGCCAATTTTCTTGAGCAATTTCAACGAATCAGGATCGCGGACCGATGCACTTTTTGCACGACCAACGAGATGCCGTATAAAGAATTTACCCATCAAAGAATTTATGGGGCCTGCTCCACATCCGTAAACGATGTAGGGGACCTTACCTCGTTTGGCCATAATTCCATAGGAACCAAACAACTGTGCTTCACGGTTATAAAAATCCATTAATATTCCACCACCACCAATAATAAGCATGTCCAACTCTTGGATTAGTGGGGAATTCTTTTTGATTGTTTCGAAAAAAGTTAAGATTGAAGAAGATCTTTTATAGTAAAGTGGAGCAGATGATACACCGAAACGATTCGACGTTTGTGGTGGATTATTACTGAAGACGCAAATATTTCTTGCCGGTAAATCGAATTGAACCTTAAGCTGTTCAATGATTCCTGCAAGAATTGCTTCGTCTCCATTATTATTATTTCCATAGTTACCAACAATGCCTATTTTCATTAAGTTTCTTCCTTTATAAAACGATAATCATGATAAATAAGTATAGCATAGTTTCCCCTAAAAACGACACTAGAAACAACCCGGCTAAATTAAGTCGGAAAACCTACACAATAAAGCCCCTAAACATGTATATTTCAACGGAATACGATTCCAACAATGACAATCGCTTACAACTTGTAATGCACTTGTAACACAACTGTAATCAAAGGCATGACTTTTCTATGTTAAGATTACGTCAGATAAAGCACACAAGGAACTTTAAAGGTACCTGTGCGAAAGGGGAAATTGAGATATTTATGAAACGTTTCTTAGTCGTTTTTTTAGCAAGCATATTGATTTCAACATCCATACCCGCTATGGCATCAGCAAGTTCATTCACTTCATTATTAAACACTGCAGAAAAATATATTGGAGTCCCATACAAATACGGAGGAACAACTACTTCCGGCATTGATTGTTCAGCGTATACGCAAAGAGTATTTCGCGAAAACGGAATTACAATACCACGTGATACAGTTTCACAGTATGCACAAGGTACACCCGTTTCAAAATCGAATTTACAACCTGGAGACTTAGTATTCTTTAACACGAATGGAAGAAGAGTTTCTCACGTTGGTGTTTACATCGGTTCGAATAACTTTATTCATGCATCTACGAGTCGTGGTGTAATGATTTCATCAATTTATGATAAATACTATTGGGGTAGCCGTTATATCGGTGCACGTCGAGTGAAGGACTTTACGCCAACACCACCACCTGTTGTTGTTGCAAAGCCGGCTCCACCAGTTGTCGCTAAACCAGCACCAGTAGCACCTAAGCCTGTCGCTATACCTTATCCAACACGCGCAGAAATTGCGGACACGTTAGCAAATGAATTAGATTTACCTACAACAAACACTACTATTCCTTTCAACGATGTAACTACTGATCATCCGAAAGTAGATGCTATCTTAGCTGTAGCAGATGCAGGTATTTTCACAGGAAGTAATGGAAATTTCATGCCAAACGGTAACTTGACACGTTCTCAACTTGCTAAAGTACTTGTCGAAGCGTTTGGACTTGAAGGTCAATCCGCTATTACTTTTAAAGACGTTCCACAAGATCATGAAGCTTACGAGTACATTGCAATTCTTTACCACAATGGAATTACAACAGGTTATGAGGATGGAAACTTTGGAGTTGCTGATCGAGTAACAATGTCACAGTTTAAAACATTCATTGACCGTATTAGTAAATAATTCAATTGTTATTCTGGGAATTCCGTTCACGGGATTCCCTTTTTTATACCCATACACTTATTCCTGCTACAAAGTTCCTTCTATTAAATGCGAATTTAACAAAATTCCCCAACGTTTAGTTATATTTTCTCATAGCTTAATAGTTTAGTAGTTGGTACACTAAATCTACATCTTCATAATATAGGGAGGGCATCATGAAAATACTAAGATGTGCAGCATTACTACTCATTTTTACAACTATTGTTTCTTTGGCCCCTGTTAAGTCATACGCACAGACTTCATTCAAGGATGTAAAAGTCAGTGACGAATATTTTAAAGAAGTAAATTACATAGCAAATAAAGATATTATTAGTGGCTATACCGAAAAAGATGGAACAAAAAGTTACCGACCAGAAAAAAACATCACACGCTTCCAAGCAGCTAAAATGGTCGTTGAAGCGTCTGGCAATCAAAATTACAATGCCAACCACATTACTTTAAAAAACATACGGCCTGGCACTGAAGAATACCATTACATTAGTAAAGCCGTTGCGTTAGGATTCTTTAAAACACAATCGGACGGAAGCCTTAAGCTAAACGAACATATTGATCGAGCCGAGCTTGCGTACGCTCTTTCAAAAGCTTTCAACCTTTCAACAAATATTACTGAAAATCAACCAACTATATTTAGCGACATTAATCAAGGCGATTCTTACATTAATGGCCTTTATTATGCCGGTGTTACGAGAGGTAGTAATGGGAAATTTGGTAAATCTCAATTATTAACACGAGGTCAATTTGCTTTGTTTGTTGCCCGCGCTTTGGACAAACAGTTTGCATTGCCAGTCCAATCTACAAACTCTAACTCGATCGCTCAAGGTAAAGTAAATGAAGACAGCCTGAACGTCAGAACAAGTCCAAGTGTCTCATCAGGAAATGTTATTGGTTCACTTAAAAAGGGACAGAATGTTACTGTTATTAAAGACGATGGGGATTGGGTAGAAATTAAACACTGGAGCCGTCCAGCATTTGTATCTAAGAAATATATCAACTTTTTAGATTCAGATTCAAAACCTATCGGCAGTGCATCCTATTTCGCGAAAATCAAAACGGATGGTACACTCCTAAACGTTCGTACGCTTCCTTCTACATCAGGTACTATTATCGGCAAGTTAAATTCCGATGATGTTGTCGAGGTATATGGCATTAAAGGAAGTTGGAGCTTAATTTTAGTGAATGGAATTCCAGGTTACATTCATTCGAACTATACAGTTCCCGTTCAGGATGAAATTGAAACTCCTACTCCCCCATCACAAACAACTGGGGATCTTATCGGTAAAGTAACTGTTTCTAGTCTTAATGTTCGAGCTTCCGCGAGTACTGGGTCTGCTATTTTAAGCAAGTTAAGTTTAGGTACAAAAGTAGATGTTCTTTCTTTAGAAGGGACTTGGGCTAAAATTAAATTTAATACGAACGATATTGGTTTTGTCGACAAGACGTTCTTGAAGTTACTAAACACAAACCCAAATGAACCTCTTAAAAATCGCATCATTGTCCTTGATCCTGGTCATGGAGCTCATGACCCTGGAGCAAACCGGGCAGGTGTCACTGAAAAAAGCATTGCTTTAACCGTTTCGAATCTTGTCTCTGAGAAATTAAAAAAAGCAGGTGCAAAAGTATTAGTTACTCGTTCAAATGATACGTACCTTACGTTGCAACAGCGGACTGATTTTGCAAAGAAATCATACGCAGAAACATTTGTCTCAATTCACGTAAACGCAGCTTCCAGTACCGCGGCAAAAGGTACTGAGGTTTGGATTGATTCAGCTACAAATCCAAATGGATCAGAAAGTAAAGTATTAGCTAGATATGTTCTAAATAACCTTGTTCGAGACGCCGGTATGGTGAATCGAGGGGTAAAAGACACAAACTTCTTTGTTATTCGAAATAACAATGTAGCTGCTATCCTGATTGAACTTGGTTTTATTTCAAACAAAGATGACTTTGCAAAACTTACCAACAGTAGATTTCTAGAAATCTATGCAGAGTCCATCTATCAAGGGCTTGTACAATACTATTCTATTGATTAATGAATTAGAACCAGAGAAACCTTAAATGGTCACTCTGGTTTTTTTATTACTTTTCGATAGTTTGTATAATTCGGAAAGGACGGGTATAATTAACATAATTGGTGTTTTGAAATCATTCAAACTTTTGATTCGACAAGAATGCACCAATAAAATGGAAAAAGGATGTGTAGCATGAAGAAAAGTATTTTTAATATTTTCGCTGTCGCAATTCTCTTATTCAGCATGTCAGGTTTCTCACCAGTATCAGCTGCTGACTCAACACCTGGAAGTTTTAAAATGACTGTATTCCATACCAACGACACACATGCAAATCTTGCTAACTTTTCAAAACGGGCAGCACAACTCAATGATCTTCGTGCAGAGTTCCCGAACAACCTCCTTCTTGACGCCGGTGATGTATTTTCTGGCACCCTTTATTTCAACGAATTTGAAGGGCAAGCGGATATTGTCGCAATGAATTACTTAAAGTACGATGCGATGACATTTGGTAACCACGAATTTGACCTTGGAAGTTCTCCGGATGGTCATAAGTCGCTTGTTGATTTTATTAAAGCAGCCGAATTTCCACTCGTAGGCGCTAACCTTAATTTTTCTCAAGATCCACTATTTGATGGTTTACAATCTCGTACGATTACAGAAACACCAGAAGATGGAAACATTTATAATGGAATCATTAAAGAAGTGAACGGCGAAAAAGTTGGAATCTTCGGATTAACAACAGAAGAAACCGTAGATATTTCTAGTCCAGATAAAGTAGTTTTTTCGAATTATATTGATGAAGCAAAACAAGCAGTTGCTGATTTTGAAGCTGCAGGCATTAACAAAATCATTGCAATTACACATATCGGTTTCGATGATTCTGATTTAGTTGACAATGATAAGTTACTTGCCGCAAATGTACCTGGCATTGATATTATCGTAGGTGGTCATACACACAAAAAACTTGAACCTACTTTTGTTACGAATGAAGATTCAGAACCTACTCTAATTGTACAAGCTAATGAGTATAATAAATTCCTTGGTCAACTTGACGTCACTTTCAATCAACAAGGAGTGATTACTGATTATGACGGTAAACTTCATACAGTACCTGGAGCTAAGGATGAAGACGCAAAAGTAGATGAAGTGGCTGCTGCCCTTATGAAACCTTTTGACGATAAAGTAAATGAAACAATGACGAAACAGACGGAAGCAACAGCAGGTGTATTCCTAAGCGGTCTTCGTAGCCTTGGTGGTGTTCGCGCAGGCGAAACAAACCTTGGAAACATTATTACCGACGGCATGCTTTCTAAAGCAAAAGAGATTCAACCGAAGACTGTTCTTGCGTTCCAAAATGGAGGCGGAATTCGCCAATCAATTCCAGTAGGGCCGATTACGTACGGTCAAGCAATTTCAGTACTTCCTTTCGGAAATACGCTAGCACTTATGGAATTAAGCGGTAAAGAGCTAAAAGCTGTTTTCGAACATTCTGTAAGAGATTATCCTAAAGAATCAGGTGCATTTCTTCATATTTCAGGAATGCAACTCGTTTTCGACGGTAAAGCTACTTCCGGCGATCGTGTAGTTTCAATGATGGTTGACGGTAAAGAAATTGAAATGGACAAGATGTATCACGTCACGACAAACGTTTTCACTGCAACAGGTGGAGATGGCTACGATATGCTGAAAGCTGCATACGATGAAGGTCGTGCAAGTGAACCAGGTTTTAGCGACTGGGAAAACTTTGTGAATCAAATGGAATCTATCGGAACGATTAAAACAGGTCTTGAGGGACGTATCCTAGCACAAGTTCCATTCACCGATATGTCAGTTAAGAATTGGTCGTATCAGTATGTTTCCGATTTATATTATCGCGATCTAGTAAACGGAACTACGCCTACTACATTCTCTCCAGCTACTCAATTGACACGTTCACAAGCTGCTTCTTTACTTGTTCGTGCATTGGATTTAAAGGCAGAGAATGCAGCACCATTTACTGATCTTGGCAAAGTCGGCGATGCAACGAAATCTGAAATTGCTGCTGCATTTGAAAATGGATTAGTAGTTAATAACGATGGAAAATTCAAGCCAGCTGAGTTAGTAACTCGCTCTCAATTAGCATTAATGATTAACCGCGCGTTTGAGAACTATACGGGTGAAAAAATAACAGCTTCTGCAAAAGCTCCTTTCACGGACTTTGGTAGCTCTGATGAAGAAACAGAAAATGCAATTTCCGTACTTTATGAGCTGGGCATTGCAACAGGTTCTGCAGGGAAATATATGCCTGCACAACCAACATCACGCGATCAAGCAGCAAAAATCATTTCTAACTTTATTTATAACACGAAACAAATGACAAAAGCAGAATAACGACAGAAACAAAAAGACCAGAACCGCCTCTCTCGAGAGAAGGGCTCTGGTCTTTTTTTCGATTAATTCAGCTCAACAAGTTCTGCAAAAACATGCCCATTATCTACCGTTCGAATCAATCCTACATTCGGTGCATAGAAATAGTGCCATCCATCTGCATCTTTTACTTCAATGACATTCTTATATATTTTCGCCCGTATGCTTACTTCCTGGCTTATTGATACGACAGTACGGCTAGTTGAATTTAACCCCCACTTCTTCCCTACATACAATGGATAGTGTAGTTCGGGCGAAGGTTCCTCACCATAGGATTCGCAAACAATACGATCAAAATAACGACACCCTATTTCAAACAAACCTTTTTCACTTTCATTTGCAATAAAATAACCTTCACTTGCTCCATCTTGTTCTTTCCATAAATCCCAACTTGATGGCCCTGAATACTCTAGATCTGATTTTTGCAGTTTCGTTTCAATTACTTCACCGTCATCGTAGTAAATCCATGAATAGGTTTTCGTCCTATCCTTAAGAAAACTAGGAGCTTTATTAACTTCAGATGGTTTGAATCGATCCTCTAACATTCGGGCAACAAAGACTGCAAAGTGCAGGCGGGAAATGTTATTGGCTGGTCGATACGTACCGTCTGCATAGCCTCCTGTAATGCGTTCGGAAGCAAGGGTCGATATGTAATCATGAAATCCATCTGAAGGCGGTACATCTAAAAAAAATGTAGTTTGTTTGATTGCTAGTTTTTTAGATTCCACAATTACCTTCGCCATTTGACCACGCGTTAAATGATTATCTGGATCGAAGAATTTCGTTCCGTCTTTAGCGGTCTTTCCTGAAATAATACCAAGTTGGACAGCTTTCGCGACTTCCTTATATCCATAACTCTTCGGATTCATATCTGTGAAGTTTGGATTGGGTGCTGTAAAATCAGTAATTTCAATCGCATCCAATAATATTTTGATTGCATGAAGTCGTGTTAATGGGTTCTCAGGTCGATACAAACCGTCTTCGTACCCACGAATAATAGACCTCTCTGACAGGTAATCAACTTCTTCTAGATACTGTTTAACATCTGGAAATTTTTTAGCATCAACTTTGGCTGAAGGGAATACATAACTGAAGAGCAAGACGAACATTACAAGTACACTTACTTTTTTCATCCAACGACCTCTTTCACTTTAAATTAACTAACTTCAAAAGATGATTTCTATCTCTGTAGGTAGAGGATGAAATACTAGGGATTCTCAATCAGTGGTAGTTCCGATTTGTTCTTATTATTGATTACCAAGTAGGAACGCCTAAATGATTAATGGCCCACTCTTCTCCGTAAATCGCCTTTGCTCCTGCTTCTTTCAATGGGATAACTTGAAATCTTTGTGCCGAATCTTTAATTACTGCTGTTGGGAAAAAGTTCGGTTCATGAATTTTTGTCGATGACTTCCCCGCAATGCTTTCTTTCGTTGCAGAAATCTTTGCAATTCCACCTATATTTGTAGAGTCAAATTGTTGTGCCGAATAGAAATTACCGAGCGAATAAAACACCTTTGTTTCATTTACTTCATCATACTTTTGAAGCACATGTGGGTGATGACCAAAAATGATATCCGCACCTAGTTCAGAAACAAACTGAGCCAACTCTTCCTGCTCACTCGAAGGTTTTAGCTGGTATTCATTCCCCCAGTGCATAGATACAATCATGACATCTACGAGATCCTTAAGTCGTTTAATTTCTTTCTCCATTCGCTCACGTTCAATGAGAGACACTAGATATTCTTTTCCTTGGGGAACCGGAATTCCATTCGTACCATATGTATAAGCCAATATACCAAGACGAACCCCATCCACATCCACAATTCGATCAACAGCTTGGTCTTCAAAAGACGAATATGCGCCAACATACGGCATATCGTATTCTTTAATGTTACGAATGGCACTCATTGTTCCTTTTTCAAGACGGTCAATTGTATGGTTGTTTGCAATCGACAGCATATCTACACCATTCGCTTTCAAATCTCTTACAATATGTTTTGGACTATTAAAGCTTGGATAACCCGAGTATCCAAGTTCTGCGCCACCAGGCATAGATTCTTGATTCGCCAAAAGAAAATCAATTCCTGTTAACTTTTCTTTCACACTTGCAAATGCAAAATCATAGTTGTCATACGTATACAACGGATTATGAAGAAGGATATCGCCAATCATTCCAATTGAAATGGTAGTTTGGGTCGAATGAATGTCCATTACAGGGATAGTTCCACGACTCGTAAAATCGTTTGGAATGTCTATTTCCACTGATTTTCCAGAGGTACAACCACTTAAAACAAATGCCATAACTAGAAATAGTAAGCAATTCTTTTTCAATAAATCATCTCCATATCCTTGTTGTGCTACTTCCTATTATAGAGTATTAGCGATGAAAGAGATAGACGACTTAAAGATACCGCATGAAAGTCTATCGACTCTCACGCGGTATGATTAGTTATTCTGAATAACTCATTTTAGTTCTATTAACTCTAACACCGTTTCGCCAAAAGCCACTAGTTTAATTGTCCCAACGTTTGGTGCATAATACAGAATGTCATTGTAATTACTTTTCACTTCAATTACATTATGAAAAGTTCCGGCTTTCGTTGTTACAGTTCGATCAAGAGATACAATTGTGTAAGTTCCTGGTGCGAACATAGTCGTGTCCCATTTCTGCCCGATTGATAATGGGTATTTAAGGTACGTAATTGAGTCGCCGTTACAGTTTGTCGTTGCATCCACACAGTTTTTAGTGAAATAACCATTGCTATTTTCTATCTCAATCGAATACCCCACATCTCCCTCCGAGTCTACAGATTTCCATAGGTTCCATCCAGGGGTTCCAGTATACTTGGTTCCCGCATATGTCATCGTCTCGAGCCAACCACTACCAAATACTTCATATACATACGTTTTCGTTTTATCCATTTGATAACTTTTCGCTACATTAACTGCTGCTGGTTTAAAATCATCGTTTAGCATTTCTATAGGTATAATTGACTTTACCGAATATTTTAATTAATGAACTTAGGTTTAAAGTTCCATTTAACAAATAATAATAATCCGATATAGTTAGTCAATCCACCAAACTACTTATTAGTATAATAGCAAGAATACTCTGAACAATTTCTGAACAAATTCACCAAAATTAGCGAAAAACAACAAAAAAACTAGCAATTTCACTAAATTAGTGAAATAAATGCTAGTTTTTTTAATAGATTCTGTTAGTTTATGAGACAATATATTTCTTGTAAACTTCTTCTACTTCAATAGGTATATCGATTCCTAACTCTTCTAACCATTTTTCTTTAAATTCTTTAAAAAAGTGGATCATCTTTTGTTTGTTCTTAGTTTTCCCGTAATGTTCCAGCAATAAATAGCTATATTTTTCATTATATGGTTCCAATCGAATCATTTTTTCATAGCATAATTCAAGTAGATGCTGATGATTTGGGTCTAATTGTACATTTGAAATAAAGTTTTCTAGATACTCTAATAATTCTTTTTTTATTTTTTGTTGCTTAAATTGAATCCAAAGATAATTTTCTTCTTCTAAATAGTCCCCTTGATACAAATCAATAATTTCCTTAATGCATGAAGTAGATTCCTGGGTTTCAAGGGCGCGTTCCAGTTGCTTAATATCACTATCTACCGGAACACTCAATACGTATCTTTCATTAATAAGCTTGACTGGATGTTCCACACCTACATTTTTCAGTGTTTTTCTTAATTGATAAACGGTCGTGTGCAATATCGTAGTTGCTTTATCTTCAGGAGTGTCTCGCCATAACTCTTCAATGATACGCGTTCGATGTAAAGGATTCTTGTGATTATGCCAAAGATAAACAAACAATTCCTTCACTTTTTTCGTGCGCCACTTTACTTCCTTTTGCTCAAAGTCTAGTAAGTGAAAGGTCCCCATCGTACGTGCGAATAACCGCCTAGTTTTAGGAGCAATCAATTCCACGTGTTCACTTTCTAAGTGTTTCTCTTTTAAGTTGCGAACTGTTTTCTTTAACCTTTTTTGATCTAAAGGTTTCAACAAGTAATCAAAAGCATTTACTTCAAATGCTTCAAACGCATATTCCGTATAGTCTGTAACAAAGACAAAAGACAAGTGAGGGAATTGAGACATGATGACGTCTGCAAATTGCAACCCTTGAATTTTTCCCAATTGAATATCTGAAAATATGACATTAGCCTTTGTTTTTTCAATGTCAGCATAGGCAAGTCGAGGATCTGTATATTTTCCGACCACTTGAATGTTTTCCATTTGCGAAAGTAATAATTCTAGTAGATTTAGCGCAGATTCATCGGAGTCTATTAAAAGCATCTTCATCTCAATTCACCTCCATTACTTGGAAACTAACTACTTTAACTGTCGTTATATTCCATCTTTTACATTAACTGAATGGTTCGAATGTTCCGTCTATATAACTTAATTATTACACATTATTGGTAATTTATCGAGTGTTTTCCATAAAAGTCGTCACTTTTCTACATTTTATTAATGCAAAAAACTTTTCTACATTTTATTAATGCAAAAAAACTAGGCACCTTAGTGAGTGCCTAGTTTTTTTGAGTTACATCTTATTTTGTTTTGTTAGCAATATCCATTGCACGGTTCGTACCTTCTGCCGCTTCGTCAAGCGCGGTTTGCGGGTCTTTACCTTGGTAGAGGTCTTCTAGTGCTGTAACAACTAGTTGACGTGACTCAGGGAATACAGAGATAAGCGCTCCTTGTGTTGCAAGGCCTGCCTTTGTATCTTGAAGTTGATCAACAACTACTTTAAGTTGTGGAACTTCTGCCCACTTCTCTTTTACTTTATCAATTTCATAAGCACTTGGGTTGATTGCAAAATAACCCGTATCAAGATGCCAATCTGCTTGCACTTCAGGAGTTGTTAAATACTTCATGAAATCCCATGCAGCATCTTGTTCATTTTCAGCAATTCCTTTTGACATCCATAGTGAAGCTCCACCGATTGCAACACCGTTACGTTCAGCTTCTTCTGAATATGGAATGTATGCTACACCTACTTCAAATGGTGAAGCTGCAATCATATTTGATACACCAGCAGATGAATCCATATACATTGCTACTTTTTCTGATGAAAATGCAGCACGGATATCATCCCAGTTTGTTCCGAAGTTACCAAAAGAACCTGCTTTGTTCATTGTATCTAGGAAATTAAATACACGAAGTCCTTCTTCGCCGTTAAACAATGACTCTGTTGCATCGCCAGCACGACCGTTATCTTCGTTTACATATAATCCGCCTTGTGTTGCAACGAGTTGCTCAAAGAACCAACCATACGTAAGCATCGAGAATCCAGCCATATCGTCTGTCTTCAACTTTGCAGCTGCTTCAATTACTTGTTGGAAAGTTTCAGGTGCCATTTCTGGATCTAGTCCAGCAGCTTTAAATGCATCTTTGTTATAAATCATTACCGGTGTTGATGAATTGAATGGCATTGAGTACAATTCGCCATCTACACGGTAATAGTTTAAAATATTATCTTCCAACTGTGAGATATCATAGTTGTCTTTGTCAATAAATGATTGCATTGGCTCAATAAATCCACTGTCAATCATGTATTTTGTTCCAACTTCAAATACTTGTGTGATTGCTGGCGCGTCTTTCGTTCCACCAACACTACGTAGCTTCGTTAATGACTCTTCATAAGACCCTTGGAACTCAGCCTTAACTTCGTACTTGTCTTGAGACTCATTGTAATTTTTTACAACGCCATCAAGAACTTCTTGTAAATGACCTGACATTGCATGCCAAAACTCAATAACTACTTTACCATCTTCAGATACTTCTGCATCTGGCTTTTCTGTTTCTACTTCAGGTTTTTCTGCATCTGTGCTTTCTGTAGCATCTCCGTCATCACTGTTAGAACAAGCAGCAATAACAAGTACGCCTAGGATCATCATTAAAAATAGTGAGGATTTTAATAGTTTCTTCATTCTTCCAAACACCCCTTTTTAGTTTTACTTCAGTGCGCCTTGTGAAAGGCCTTTCTGCAATTGCTTTTGACCAAGGAAAAGCAGAAGCAATGTTGGTATTATTACTACGATGACTCCTGCCATAACCACCCCCCAATCTGTTGCAACTTCTTGGGTCTGCAACTGTTTAAGGCCAATTTGTACGGTACGAACAGAACTGTTCGTCGTAATAAGAAGTGGCCATAAATACATATTCCATGTAGTCAGAAAACCATAGGCTCCTAAAGTTACCATACTCGTTTTCGACACAGGGAGGATAACTCGCCAGAAAAAGGCGAAACGTCCTAAACCAGCAATTTGCGCAGCTTCATGCAATTCTTTCGGAATTGTTTTGAAATGCTGCCTTAACAAGAAGGTACCAAAGGCTAATGCAAAAAATGGAATCGTTAAGCCTTGGTAAGTGTTCAACCAATTTAATTTTTGTATCGTAAAGAAGTTCGGAATCATCGTCGCTTCCCACGGAATCATCATCGTTGAAACAAATATGAAAAACACTAAGTTGCTTCCCCTAAATGGGATAAAGACGAACGCATATGCAGCAAGACTACATATTAAAAGTTGTCCTAACATAACAACGGTTGAAACAACAAAACTGTTAACCAAGTATTCTAGTAGAGGTAATCTAGTAAACACACGTATATAGTTATCTAAATTAAAGTTACTTGGGAAAAACTTACCTTGCAATACTTCTGGTCCGGTCATAAATGAAATGATGAATGCATATAGAACCGGGAAAAACACAATAAATGATGTAATTGATAATAAGATATAAAACCCTATTTTCTTTGGTGTGCTCATTGTCATTGATAATGCACCCTCTTTTCTCCAAGCTTGAACTGAAGAATCGTCACAACAAGGATGAATATAAACAACACCACTGCCTGTGCGCTTGCTGTTCCAAATTGGTAGTTAATAAAGGCTTCTCGGTAAATAGAATATACAATTAAGTTTGTCGATTGCGACGGTCCCCCTTTTGTCAAAATATCAATTTGACCGAAAGTTTGGAACGCGTTAATAAGCGAAATCGTAATAATAAAGAACATTGTCGGAGATAGCATAGGCAACGTAATTCTTCGTAAGCGATACCAGTAACCTGCTCCGTCAATTCGAGAACTTTCATATAAATGCTCGTCAATATTTTGTAACCCACCAAGTAATATTAAAAATGAAAATCCGGTATTCATCCAAATCGTTGAAGCGGATACGGATATGAGTGCCCATTCTGGATCGAGTAACCACTGCACTTGAGGGATGTTCAACACATTCAACAGCCTGTTAAACATACCTACACTTGGGTGAAATAAGAACAACCAAATAACAGATGATGCGGCAACGGAAATCCCCATTGTTGAAGAATAAAGCGTTCGGAAGATCCCGATTCCCTTTAACTTTTCATTTGCTAAAAGAGCTAAAAACAATGCCAAAGCAATCCCTATCGGAACCGTGTAAAGTACAAATAATCCGGTAGCTTTCATACTATTTAAGAAAGCAGTTGAACTCATTAAATATGTGTAGTTCTCCATTCCAACAAATAAAGCGGCTTCGCCCGATTGATCCGTTAAGAAAAAGCTTAAATAAATTGTTCTAAACATCGGGTAAAACACAAACACTGAAAAAATAACAATGGATGGCAATAAATACAAGAGTCCTGTTCGAACATTCACCGATCTACGCCAAGCACTTATTTTGTCCGGCGCATTCATGTCAGAACCTCTTTTCCAAACACATAATTACCTAAATCTGTTGGACGTTTTATTAATTTATCCGTAGCCTCATCAAAAATGCAAAGTGACTCGAAATTAATTACCACAGGTATCGTGTCGCCAATTTCAAGATGCCACTGCCCACTCCACTTGGCCATCCATTCATTTTCTCCTAACTTGAATGAGAATACCGTTTCATTCCCTAATATTTCAACGTTCGTTACTTCTAAATCAACTTTCCCTTTTTCAGGACCGCCTTGTACTGCAGCCAACATATGCTCCGGTCGAATACCAGCAATTACTTTGTCAGACTCAATACTATCCATTTCCTCTTTCGTTAAAGGTAGGCGGATAACACCTTCTATTAGTAATTCCGACGCATTTCTATCTACAGTAGCTTTTGCTAGATTCATAGCTGGAGAACCGATAAATGTCGCCACAAAAGGATTTGCAGGGTTGTTGTAAATATCGATAGGCTTTCCAACTTGCTGAATCTCCCCTTCGTGAAGAATCATAATTCGGTCACCCATTGTCATCGCTTCTACCTGATCGTGCGTGACATAAATCATTGTAATATTAAATTGGCGCTGAATTCGTCTGATTTCAGAACGCATCTGACCACGTAATTTTGCGTCCAAGTTCGATAAAGGTTCGTCCATCAAACAAATTGGAGCTTCTGTAACAATTGCACGTGCGAGCGCTACACGTTGGCGCTGTCCACCGGAAAGTTCACGAGGTTTCCGTTTCAAAAACTCAGCCAATCCTAACATTTCAGCAACTTCCTGCGTTCGTCTCTGCTGTTCCGTTTTTGAAACTTTCTTGACATGCAAACCAAAAGAGATATTTTGCTCAACAGTTAGATGCGGATAAAGAGCATAGTTTTGGAAAACCATCGACAACTCTCGTTTATTCGGAGGTAAATTGTTTGCAACGACCTCACCTATTTTAAGAGTACCTCCTGTGATATCTTCTAAACCTGCAATCATTCGCAGCATTGTGCTCTTTCCACATCCAGACGGACCAACAAGAACAAAAAACTCGCCTGGCTCGATTGTTACGTTTATATTGGAAATAACATCATTTTGCTTATCGTATGATTTAGAGATATCGATAAGTTCTACTTTTTTCATATATGTATCCTACCTTCCTACAAAAATTTCTATTTGCTACATCTAAATGAAGGAATCTGAACACCCCTATTTATATATACGAAGTGGAGAGATCATTCATGACTTTTAAAAAATTCGGCATTACTTTACTAACTGTTTTGTTAATTGGATGTAGCAATTCGTCAACTTCTCCCACACCTTTGCCCGAGGAACCTTTTTTGGTAATTGCTCATCGTGGTGCTTCCGCTTACGCCCCTGAACATACACTTGCTTCTTATCAATTAGCAGCTTCTATGGAGGCTGACTACATCGAACTCGATTTACATATGACAAAAGATCGTAAGTTGGTCGCACTTCATGACGAAGTACTTCCATTCCCTGATGGGCCTAAATTAGTGAGTCAGTTGACTTTCAAAGAATTACAAGCTTTCTCTCCTGGAATCTTATTTAATAAAAAGCATCCTGTTTTCGCATCCGATACGTATGAGAGTTCACGCATTCCAGAATTGAAGGAAGTTATCTCTTATTTCGATGGGACTGTTAACTTCTACATCGAACTGAAATCTCCTGCTTCTTATCCAGGAATCGAGAAACTTCTACTCGAAAACTTAGAAGCTGCAGGCTTACTTACTTTCGACTCAAAACTTCCTAAGATCATTATTCAATCTTTTGATGAGAAGAGTTTAAAAAAAGTTCGTAAAATCGAACCTTCAATTCCATTAATTAAACTCTATTCGTTTAAGCAGACGGCCGAGCTAAGTATAGGCGAGTTGAACCAATTGAAAACGTATGCCTCTGGCGTAGGCGTCAATGCCGACAGTCTCTCGCAAGAGTTCATTCAAAAAATGCACACCAACGAACTTCATGTCCATCCTTTTACCGTCAACAGCGAGGAATCTCTTATGAAATTTATCGATCTCGGTGTTAATGGAATATTTACCGATAAGCCCGATGTGGCCAAGCGCGTCTTACAAAACTATAAATAAGTTGATAAGAGCTGTTGGACATATACTTCCACAGAGGTTGTACTTAGGGACTTGTGCAATTAATCGTTGTACATTTCCCCTTCGAGTGCACCACCGTATAGCGGTATTGGAATACCTTTACAGCTTTTCCTTTTTTTATTAAACAGGGATAAAAAATGGCAACTCTTTCCTCAGTTACCGGTTACCTCAATTCTTAGTATAACTATGAATTGTTAAGAACTTATCAATATTGTGTAAAGGTCTTGTAAATTTTACGTAAAATTACTCACTCTCCAATCAAAAAGTCCCTCGACAAAACTCAAGAGACTACATTCGTAGACTTCATTCTATACATTTCGGAACAGAACTCGGGTCGTTTCAGTACGTTACACCATAAAAAAGATAGTACTCCAAGACAAGATTTATCTAGATTCGCTTCTACGTCGCCATCTAATTAATTGGAAAATTAAAATCCCCCACAACGAAAACGCTTTCACGAACGCCTGTTCAAGAAGTTATTCTTGTAGACTATTAATGGCTAACAATGATTATACCATTGATTGACAATTTTAAAAAGACTTTTTTGGTAAAATAGTTTTTATTGTACTTTTATTACCATAATTGATTGTTTGAAATACTCAGCCCTGTCTGATAATTACCTACTAGTATTCATCCATTAAACAGTAAACCCCCTTTCCTTTTACACATTTCGGAAGGGGGGTCTTTATACTTTTAGCTATAGTGTTACAGCGTTATTTTGTCGAGTCTTAACTTCCAGTCGTCTTCTATGCAAAATTGGTTCTGTATAGCCATTCGGTTGATCTCTAGCTGTAAAAATTAAGTCACATGCTGCCGCAAATGCGATTGAATCTTCAAATTCGGGTGCCATTGGATGATAATTTTCATCTTCCTTATTCTGTTTATCTACAATCACTGCCATTCTTCTCAATGTTTCATCGACTTGTTCAACTGTACAAACCCCTTGGTGCAACCAGTTTGCAAGATGTTGACTTGAAATACGCAAAGTAGCTCGGTCTTCCATTAATCCAACGTTGTTAATATCCGGTACTTTTGAACAGCCCACGCCTTGGTCAATCCAGCGAACAACATAGCCAAGAATCCCTTGCGCATTATTATCAAGTTCCTGTTGGATTTCTTCTGGAGTCCAGTTCGGATCCGCCTCTACTGGCAATTGCAAAATCGCATCCTGTAGGTCTGTTGATTGGATAAATTGTTTTTGAACTTCACTCACATCCACTTGATGATAATGAAGCGCATGCAATACAGCTGCTGTTGGGGAAGGTACCCAAGCCGTATTTGCACCGGATTTAGGGTGTGCGATTTTTTGTTCCAACATCGCAGCCATTAGATCCGGCATCGCCCACATTCCTTTTCCGATTTGGGCGCGCCCCGGCAATCCACAATCAATCCCGACAGCGACATTCGATGTTTCGTACGCTTGTAACCACACCGTAGTTTTCATTTCATTTTTGCGAACCATTGCACCCGCTTCCATCGACGTATGGATTTCATCGCCTGTGCGATCTAAGAATCCTGTGTTAATGAATGCGATTCGATCTTTCACCTCGTGAATGCACGCTTTTAAATTAAGTGAAGTGCGGCGTTCTTCATCCATCACACCTATCTTCAATGTGAAACGTGGCAACTGCAACAAATCTTCTATGCGATTAAATAACGTATTTGCGAAAGCAACTTCTTTAGAGCCATGCATTTTCGGTTTTACTATATATACGGAATTATGCTGTGAATTTTTGAACGTCACATCCGCTTTCATATTATGCTTCGCAATTAAACTCGTCAGCACGCCATCAAGAATTCCTTCGGGTACTTCTTCGCCGTTTTTATCCAAGATGGCATTGTTCGTCATTAAGTGTCCCACATTTCGAACAAACATGAGCGATCTTCCCGGCAATGTCAATCGTTCTTCATTTGGTGTTGTGTACGTTCGATCCGGTTGCAACGTGCGCGTAACCGTTTTTGGACCTCTAGTAAAAGAAGCCGTTAAGTTCCCTTTCATCAACCCCAGCCAATTTCGGTAGACCCCTACTTTATCTGTAGCATCTACTGCTGCAATTGAATCTTCACAGTCCATCAGTGTAGAAAGTGCCGCCTCTAAATACACATCTTTCACACCCGCACGGTCGCTTTTACCGATTGGATGATCCGGATCGATTTGAATCTCTATATGCATGCCATTGTTGACGAGTAAAATTGCAGTCGGATTTTGTGGCTCTCCTTGATAACCAACAAACTTGGTTGCATCTAGCAATTCAGTCTGTTGCCCACCCGATAACGTAGCACTTAGTTTCCCATTCAACACTTCATATTTTTCAACATTTGTGTGTGATGCATTCTTTAAAGGAACTGCTTCATCGAGAAAGTTCTTAGCAAAAGCAATGACCTTGTCGCCTCGAATCGGATTGTACTCTGTTCCTGCTTCAGCACCGTTTTCATTTGAAATGGCATCTGTTCCATAAAGGGCATCATACAGGCTTCCCCATCTCGCATTTGCAGCATTCAACGCATAGCGTGCGTTATCTACCGGCACAACAAGTTGCGGTCCCGCCTGCAATGCAACCTCGTTGTCCACATTCACAGTCGATACTTCAAAGTCTTCAACTTTTTCTTCTAAATAGCCTATTTCCGATAAGAACTGTTTATAAGTTTCTAGCTCAACATTTCCTTTATTCTCTTTATGCCATTCATCGATTGACCGTTGGAGACGCACACGCTCTTCCAATAGCTTCTTATTCTCAGGTGCCAACTCATGAATCAGTTGATCGAACCCTGCCCAAAATGTGTCTTTAGTGAGTTCAAGTTCAGGCAGCACTTCATTATGAATAAAATCTGCAAGTACTTCAGCAACTTGAAGATTGCCCATTTTCACGTAATTTTGCATTGACTCCACTCCTCTTCTTTAGTCAATTGTATCAAATGAAAAACGTCTCTTATCCTTTAGTTAGGAGCAGAGACGTTTTCAGTTATCCTTCATGTTGACCGATGCAACGCTCACATTCATATAAATAGGATTCACGTTGTTCAATAATTTGATTTCCACACTCGCGACATTCTTTATTCGTTGTCGTTTCATTCATTAAAATCTCCTCCTATTTTTTATAAGTACTCCCTCCCACTCATAAATTCTAAGTGGGAAGAGAGATTTGGTTGATCAGCTCTCTTACACAATAATGTTACTGATTTCCGTATTTCCACGCTACTAACCTAGAATCTAAACGATCCAGCGCAGAAGCGATAATTCCACGCCTTTCACTCCATTCGACATTCTTTATCTACTATCAAAGGGGTTATTTAACAAAGCCTACTAATTAATTGATTAGACGAACTGTGCTGTTTCTGTAGAGCCTGCCATTGCTGTTGTTGAAGATGTGCCACCAGAAATTACTTGAGATACTTCATCAAAGTACCCTGTTCCAACTTCACGTTGGTGACGAGTTGCTGTGTATCCTTTAGATTCGCTTGCAAATTCAGCTTGTTGCAACTTAGAATATGCCGCCATGCCATTGTCTTTGTAGTCATGTGCCAACTCAAACATCGAGTGGTTTAATGAGTGGAATCCGGCCAACGTAACAAACTGGAACTTGTAACCCATCTTGCCAAGTTCTTTTTGGTAACTAGCGATCTCTTCATCATTTAATTTTGCTTTCCAGTTAAATGAAGGTGAACAATTATAAGCTAGTAATTTTCCAGGGAACTGTGCATGAATCGCATCTGCGAATTGTTGAGCTTCTTCTAAGTTAGGATCTGACGTTTCACACCAAATTAAATCTGCATATGGCGCGTAAGCTAGCCCACGAGCAATCGCTTGGTCAATGCCCGGATTTGTACGGAAGAACCCTTCTGGAGTACGTTCACCCGTAATGAATTGTTGGTCAAGTGGGTCAATGTCACTTGTGATTAAATCTGCTGCATCCGCATCTGTTCGTGCAATTATGATCGTCGGCACACCCATAACATCCGCTGCTAGTCTTGCAGAAATTAAGTTCCGGATTGCGTTTTGAGTTGGAAGTAATACTTTTCCACCTAAGTGGCCACATTTCTTTTCCGATGCCAGTTGGTCTTCAAAGTGAACACCTGCAGCTCCCGCTTCAATCATCGATTTCATTAATTCAAAAACGTTTAGAGGTCCACCGAATCCTGCTTCTGCATCTGCAACGATGGGCGCGAACCAGTCAAAACCGTCTGTATTTTCTACATGGTCGATTTGATCGGCACGTTGAAGAGCCTGGTTGATGCGCTTCACAACATTTGGAACACTGTTTACTGGGTACAAACTTTGGTCGGGATACATTTGTCCAGCCATATTCGCATCTGCAGCAACTTGCCAACCACTTAAATAGATTGCTTTAAGACCTGCTTTTACTTGCTGAACGGCTTGGTTTCCTGTAAGAGCGCCGAGTGCATTAACAAAGTCTTCTTCGTGAATGGACTTGAACAGTCGTTCTGCCCCTCTTCTAGCAAGCGTATGTTCAATTTGAACGGAACCCCGAAGCTTTACAACGTCTTCTCCTGTGTACGATCGTTTAATTCCGTTCCACCTTGCATCATTTTCCCAACTTTTCTCCAATTGAATTGCTTGCTCTTCTCTACTTGTCATGCTCATCACGCCTTCCAGTTTAGTTGTTTGAACAACTGTGTGAAAAAATAATTTATTTATCTGTTCCACAACAGTTGTTGTTGATGTATACTACTATATAACAGTAGTTGAATAACTGTCTTGGTTTTTAGATGAAACACCATTTT
This sequence comes from Sporosarcina sp. CAU 1771, assembly GCF_054482775.1. Classification (NCBI taxonomy): domain Bacteria; kingdom Bacillati; phylum Bacillota; class Bacilli; order Caryophanales; family Caryophanaceae; genus Sporosarcina; species Sporosarcina sp. CAU 1771. The sequence continues at coordinate 23,987 of NZ_JBTLRN010000026.1, forward strand.
TTCAGGATAAAACGAACTAGAAACAGATGAAACATGTTTTTATTCTAAGGGGGAAATCGAATGAGATATGAAGATTTGCAACAGTTCACTGCAATTATGGATGACTGGATTCCAAAAGATGCTTCTGTCGCTATTGCCATTGCCGATCACTATCACTATTACAATGCAGGCGCGCATGATATTCGTTTGAAGGTCGGGCAACTTGTGGAAAAAGGAGGGATTGCTGAGAGGACGCTTCATCACAAGTGCAAAGTCGATGCTCTAATAGAAGAAACTGCTGACGGTGTTCCTTATTATGGAATCGGTTATCCCATTCAATTAAAAGGAGAACCAGGTGCTGTCGTTGTCATTTTGCCACCAAACTACACTTCATCCAAAAAAGAAGTACCTACGTTTTTAACGGGAAGAAATGAAGATACTTGGAAGCCTGTACCCATCGAGAAAATTACTCATATAGAAAGCCTCCAAAAGAAAACGTGGTTTTATGCTGAGGAAAATGGCTATAGTTCGGTTCATACTTTAAAAAACCTGGAAGAAAGAATGCCGGCATCCTTTTTACGCATTCATCGCTCGTATATTGTACACATACCTTATATCGAATCGATTTCTCGTGATTTTTCATCTGGTTTACTCATTCAGCTAAAAGATGGAACAGAATTGCCAGTTAGTCAAACCTACGTGAATCATGTACGGAAGACACTCGAGTTTTAATATCCAATATATCAATCTTGCTCCATTACCTTTATACTAGATGAAAGGTTGTTTTGGATAAGGATGATTCGTATTGATAAAAAAACGATTTGCTAATTTGAAATTACAATCCAAGTTGGTCATATTAATTTTCAGTCTGTTTCTTCTCATTATTATTTTACTGGGTGCACTATTCAATACCATTTTGACGAATTCCATCGAAAACCAGATTGGAAAGAGAGCTCTGCATTTGGCGGAAACAATCGCAATAATACCTTCGATTCGGACTGCATTTGATTCACCCAATCCAGAAAAAGTGATTCAACCTCTCGCAGAGGAAATCCGATTGAAATCAGGTGCCGAATTTGTTGTTATTGGAAATAAGGAGAGCATCCGCTATTCTCATCCAAATCCAGATCGAGTTGGTCAGGTAATGGTTGGCGGTGACAATGCACTTGCACTTGAAGAGGGGATTTCTTATATCTCTCATTCTGAAGGTACACTAGGCCCTTCACTAAGAGGGAAAGCACCTATATTTGACGAGTACAATCAAATCATCGGAATTGTTTCAGTAGGCTTTTTAGCAGTTGAAGTTGATGATATTATTCAGCAGTATGAAAATAAAATTATTGTACTCGTTGTATTATTTTTGGGATTTGCAAGCATTGCTACCTATCAAATTTCAAAAGGAGTCAAAAAAGCTATTTTTGGATTAGAGCCTAAAGAAATCGGTTTATTATTCGAAGAGAGAAGCGCTATTTTGCAATCCATACGTGAAGGGATCATTGCAATTAATGAAAATGGATACATTTCGACGATAAATGAAGCCGCTTACAGTATACTAGGAATAGAACCTGATAAAGATATTTTCCAAAAACACATTTTAGAAGTATTGCCAAACTCAAAAATGATGGACGTACTTGCCACTGGAGAAGAGCAATTCAGTAAAGAAATGATGATTGGCACTAACCTAGTTATTGCAAGTCGTGTGCCTATTTTTACGAACGATAAAATAACTGGAGTTGTTTCAAGTTTTCGAAAAAAGACAGATATCGAACAATTATCGAGAGAACTTTCTCAAGTTCAGCAATATGCAGAAGTACTCCGTTCCCAGACACACGAATACTCCAACAAGTTATATACGATTTCAGGTTTAATCCAACTCGGCTCGTACCAGGAAGCAATGGACGTCATTTATAAGGAAACAAACGACTATCAAGAACTCATTTATTTTTTATTAGAAGCCGTACCTGACAAGTTAATAAGCGCTATTTTATTAGGTAAATATGCACGTTCCCATGAATTAAAGGTAGATTTTATTATTAATAAAGAAAGTACTTTAAGTGATATCCCTAAGGACTTCCCACGTGAAAAGTTGATAACGATTTTAGGGAATCTATTGGACAACTCATTTGAAGCAGTTTTGGAAGCATCTGTTTCTACGAAAGAAGTACATTTATTCATGACCGATTTAGGTCCAGATTTGATTTTTGAAATTGAGGATTCCGGAATTGGCATTTCAGATGATGAATTAGAGCATATATTTACAAAGGGATTTAGCACAAAAAATGGCGAGGATCGTGGAATTGGTATGCATTTAGTTCAAGAAGCTCTTGCCGATTTGAATGGGTATATGACCATTTCAACGAACGATGCGGGCGGTGTCTCATTTCTTATTGTTATCCCGAAAAAGGAGATATAAAATGCAGAATATACAAGTTCTTATTATGGAAGATGATTTTCGGGTCGCGGAAATCAATAAGAAGTTTACTGAAACAGTAGCGGGGTTTGAAGTTTGTGGTGTTTCCTCTTCCATTCAAGAGGCCAAAAAAATGCTCCCTATTCTTGAACCCGACCTAGTCTTGCTCGATGTTTATTTTCCTGATGGAGATGGTATTGAGATGCTCAGGTATATTCGAAATCATCACCGCTCTACGGATGTCATTTTAATTACAGCCGCAAAAGAAATAGACGTCGTCCAAGAGGCTGTTCGTAGTGGGGTTATCGATTATATTGTTAAACCCGTCATGTTAGACCGATTTGAAAAGACGCTTGTAAAATACAAAGAGCAACGTGCACATTTAACTTCTATTGACAATGTCGATCAAGAAAAAATCGATCAGCTGTTACATAGTGGTCGAAAAAACCTATTGAAAGAGCCAGACATTCCTAAAGGAATCGACCCTTTGACATTGAAAAAGGTAAAAGAGAAACTTTCGTTGTTAGCTGGAGAAGGTGTCACTGCGGAGGAATTTGGCCAATCTGTTGGGATGAGTCGAACGACCGCCCGTCGTTATTTGGAGTACATTGTTTCCACTGATATTATTTCAGCTGAGCTCGCTTACGGACAAGTCGGTAGGCCCGAGCGATTGTATCGATTAAATTCAGAAAAAAGCTGAAGTTGGAAACACTTCAGCTTTTTCAATCTACCTATTTATTGTGCTCCGTTCACTGACTTTTTCTTACCTACAAACTTTTTAATAAGTGCTGGTACTACAAGAGATGAGAGTGCAACAAGTAATAGCACTGCTGATACAGGACGTTCAATAAAGATTGCAAGGCTTCCATTGGAAATGGTTAGTGCTTGTCGATAAGACTGTTCCATCATTCCACCTAATATAAAAGCCAATATTAAAGGCGCTGCAGGGAACGATAACAAGCGCATGACATAACCAATGACGCCAAATAGGATTAATACGTATAAATCAAACTGGCTAAAACTAACCCCATATACTCCGATTAAACAGAAGACCAGAATAAGTGATATCAGCATCCCTTTAGGAATGTAAAGGATTCTTGCAATATACGGGATCAAAGGTAGATTCAACACAAGAAGCATGACGTTTCCTATATACATACTTGCAATAACTCCCCAGAAAATATCCGGGTGATCATTTAATAACATTGGACCTGGCTGAACTCCTACGACAAGTAATGCACCTAACATAATCGCAGTCGTCCCTGACCCAGGAATTCCAAGTGTTAGTAACGGAACAAAAGAACCACCTGCTGCTGCGTTATTCGCAGCCTCAGGAGCCGCAACGCCGACCACGTTTCCTTTTCCAAACGATTCAGGATTTTTGGAAATACGTTTTTCAGTAATATACGCTAAGAAGGAAGCAATCGTTGCCCCTGCACCAGGCAATACGCCAATGAAGAAACCTAATACAGACTGTCTGCCTACTGGGCCGGCCATACTCTTCGCTTCCGATTTCGTAATTCGTAAACTACCAATACTACTCCCACTTTTGAACAGACTTTCTTTTCGTGTGATGATCAAAGACGTTACTTCCGCTAAAGCAAAAAGACCTAGCGCAATGATTAGAAAGTCGATGCCATCCAAAAGATTCGTACTTCCGAATGTAAAACGTTGTGTTCCGGATTGCCCATCAATTCCGATTGTAGCAATCATAATTCCTGCTGTAGCAGAAATAAATGCCTTTACTACGGAACCTTCAGATAAAGAAGCAATTGCTGTTAAGCCCATTAACATCAATGCAAAGTATTCCGTAGGTCCAAATGTAATTGCCACTTTTGCAAGTTGAGGAGCAACTAACATTAAACCAATTGCAGCAACCGTTCCTCCGATAAAAGAAGATAATGCCGCAATTGCTAGCGCCTTCCCTGCTTTCCCTTGCTGTGCAAGTGGATAACCATCAAATGTCGTGGCTACTGTTGATGCAATTCCCGGTGCATTTAACAGGATCGATGATGTCGATCCACCAAAGATTGCTCCGTAATATACCCCTGCCATTAAGATTAAGGCTGACGATGGATCCATTCCGTAACTGAGCGGAATCATGACCGCTATCGCACTAATGGGTCCTAGTCCGGGCAACATGCCTATCACTGTTCCAGTTAAGACACCGACAAAAACAAACATAATATTTTGCCACGAGAGGGCTACTTCAAATCCGAATAGAATACTTTCAAATGTACCCATAATGTATATCCTCTCCTTCTAAAATGGCAAGATTCCCTGTGGTAGATAGATTTTCAATGCATAATTAAATGCAAAATAAAGAAAGAACGTAAAAACAAATGAAACAATAATATTTTTTATCCAATTTCTGTACTCATACATCCGCATCGTCAAACTCAAAAAGATAATTGTACTTATAATAAAACCGAGGATTTCTAAAAAGAAGACATATACAAGAAGGGCTACGAGCGTGGCAAGTAACAACATCAAGTCTGTTTTGTTAATATACCGTTTCTTTTTTTCCTCTTCCGTTTCTGGCTTATTTTGTAGGAATAATAGAGCGCCTAAACCCAACAATAGAAATCCTAAGCCTTTGGGTATTACATCAGCATCTACTTGCGTATAAGGAAATTCAGGTAACTGAAAGCTTAGTACTAAATAAAATACGGCAATCCCCATAATAACAAGCCCTATTTTTCGATCCATTGTCTTAATAGACATACGCTCACTCCTTACTAAGATTCAAGTATGTAGAAAGAAGGATGTCTAAAAACTACACCCTTCTTTAATTCATGTATTTATTTTAGTCCAATTTCTTGCATCAGCTTATCATACACATCGTATTGATCATCTAAAAATGCAGAGAACTCTTCGCTACCCATAAAATTAGGTTCCCAGCCAAAGCGATCTAACTCTTCTTTCCAAGCATCTGTTTCAGACATTTCTTTTAAAGCGTTTTCATAAAATTTTGCAGCCTCTTCACTCATGTTTTTCGGTCCCATAAATCCACGCCAAATGATAAACACATCATCAATGTCTTGTTCAAGAAGCGTTGGGAAATCTTCTAGCGTTTCTCCAGTTAAACGTTCAGGAGAAGTAATTCCTAGTACCTTAATATTTCCTGCTTTTGCTTGTTCAACAGCTTCACCAACACCTGTTGAATAAACTTGTACTTGTCCACCTAGAAGCATTGTCATACCCGCTCCATCTTGTGAAGATACATATTTAACTGCTTTTGCATCTACACCTGCAGCACTAATTGCTTTGATGAATTGCATGTGGTCCATACTGCCTGGTGCCGAGTCGCCGACTACAGTAATAGCCGTTGCATCCGCTTTCATTGCGTCCGCCAAGTCATTCATCGTGTTATATGGAGAATCAGCGTGTACGATAAATGCAGCATAATCCCCAGTAAGTGCAGCAATCGGTGTAAAGTCTTTGTGACCTAAATCTGATTGACCATTTAAAGGTACGAACATAATTGGTGGAGATGTAGGAAATAGAAGATGATCGTCTGTATCTTTACCATCCACATATGCCCAACCAATAGCTCCCCCGCCGCCCGGTTTGTTCACAGAAGCCATTCGTTGTTCAATAATCTTTTCGCTTTCTAATACTTTAGCAGCTGTACGTGCTGTAGTATCCCAACCCCCACCTGCTCCTGCTGGTACAACAACTTCAATTGGCTTACTTGGTTTCCAAGCTTCCGCCTCAGCATCAGACGAAACTTCTTGCTTATCTGGTGTATCTGTATCAGCAGCTTCCGGTGTTTCATCTTTGCCACCTGAACAAGCAGCAAGGATAACAGATAGACAGAATAGAAGTGCTAACAATAAGGATTTCTGTTTAAACATTACTCAATTCCCCCTCTTTTTTGAACTCTAATTTAGTATATAGGTAAATTAGGAGTGTAGAATGTTCTGAAAGTTTTGATTTTATTGTTTATAAAATTCGTTTTGTTCATAAAGTTCACGGTGCTTAGATTGACTTTTTATTAATAGAGCTCTGTTAAAAGTAGATAAATTATTTGTACACTCTTTGTTTAGTGGGAGGAGTGGAAATATCGCTTCGGCGCTTGGTGATGGCCTCCCGCAGTAAGCCCGTCAGAAGATCGCTGTCGGTCTTACTACTTCGGCTCACACTCGGCGCTTCTGCGCTGGACTGTTTGGATTCAAGGTTAGTAGTTTGGGAGTAGTGAAACAAGAAATATTGTACACTCCCAGTTGATTGAAGTGGAAGACGGCGACTCCGGGAGGACAGCAGGTCAGGTGAAACAACCAACGGGAGCATAGCGAACGGGTTGGTCCACCGCCTGCCCTCCGGAACGCGTCCGTCTGAAACGGAAATCAACTTGTTAGTTACACTCACTTGAGCACTATTGTGCACTAAGTTTATCAACAAAGTTATTTAACAGAGCCATTAATAAACGTAAAAAGTTTTATCAATAGGGGAAGTGTGAGAAACAATAACATAACTCTTACTATATGAAGACTTGAGACGACAGAGGGATTTAAGTCGAGCGCGATTGCAGTTGTAGACATTTCGGCTGCACCAGCAGGGACTGTTCCTATCAAACTTACGGAATAAGGCAACTGCGTTAACAAATGAAACAGCCAGCTCGTTCCAAGACTCACGATAAAAAACGTACTTATAATGACAACTGTAATTTTCCCGACTTTCATTAATTGAACAAGCACTGCTTTATCAAATCGAACACCTACCATTCCGCCAATCAATGCTTGTCCCATTCCTGATAAATAACTCGGTGGGGAACCTACTTTCATCACAAATGACGAAAGAACAAATCCAATAATGATTGAAAACAATAAGGTACCACCGGGGATATGAAACTTTTTATCTAACAATAAGGTCAAAATAATTACTACAGGAAAGAATACGAAATGGAGTCCTTCAATGGCGTTGGCACTTTGTACTAGGCCCGAACCCGTAGCAGAATTCATGAAACCAACTAGAAGAGGAATGAAAAGCACAAATACGGTAATGCGAACCGTATGAAACGCAGCGACAATCCGTTCATCTGCACCATACTCTTTACTGATGCCTATGATTTCTGAAGCACCGCCTGGTACACAGCAAAAGAATGCGGTCATTTCATCCAAATCGGACTTCTTATATAATAAAGTGCTCAAAAAATACCCCGTTGCCAACGTAATTAAGATGGTGAGCAGAAGGGGTAGGATGAGTTTATGTATTTCAGTAACGATTTTGGGATCCAGACGCAACCCGATATTTGCAGCGACAAAAGCGAGTACAATTTTAAAGGGAACGCCGTCGAACGACAATCTTTTACGGAAAATGCCCCAAAGTATTCCAGCTACAATTGCACCTAATAACCATCCTGCTGGAACACCTAAACTAGAAAATATATAACCTGTGAGTATGGATAGAATTAAAAAAAGAAATTTTTCATGAAACATTTTACCTCAGCTCATCTCTTTACAGAATGAATTCAGTATCTCTGCAGCTTTGTTTACTTGAGTTGATGAAACATTTTTATGCAGAACGAGTCTCAAATAATCTTCGCCGATTGTTTCCACAAGGAGTCCCTTCGTTTTCAATCGATTCATACATTCCTCTGCACTTAACTTGGTAGCCGTAATATCGATTTTAATAAAGTTCGTTTGTACAGTAGCTGGGTCGATTTGAAGGAGCGCTTGAGCGTTAATCTTGTGCAATAGCAATTGCGTATTCATGTGATCTTCTTTGATTCGACTAGCTTCTTGCAACGCAATAATTCCCGCTGCAGCAACGATACCGGATTGTCTCATGTTTCCACCAATTGCTTTTCGAGTTTCTCGCGCTTTGGCAATGACTTCTTTCGTCCCACAAAGCATGGAACCTACTGGCGCCCCGAGTCCCTTCGACAGGCAAAACATAACAGAATCTGCAGGTTTTACAAGATCAGCGACTGGGATATTCAAATAAGTAGCAGCATTAAAAATTCTTGCTCCGTCCAGATGTACAGGCACTTGATGCTTTTTCGCCACTGCACAGATGTCCTTAATTTCTTCCGCTGTCAAACATGTTCCGCCGTATTCACCGAGTGTATTTTCCAGGCAGAGAAGTTTAACGTCCTCATTCGCGACGAGGGATTGAATACTCAAAAGTTTCGGTTTCCCGTATGTATCCGAATCAATAAAACGTGCCTTTCTACCAAAATACTCCTCCGAAAAAATCGAGAATTCCGTTTCATAGATATGTGCCTCTTGATCGACTGCGACAGTTTCTCCGTGCTTTACTTGACTAAGAACCGCTACGATATTTGCCATTGTTCCACTGCAAAAAAACAGCGCCGCTTCTTTCCCTGTTAGTTGTGCAGAAAGAGCTTCTAACTTTGCAACTGTCGGATCCTCGCCTCTACTGTCGTCGCCCACCTCGGCATTTCGCATAGCATCCCGCATGATTTCTGTAGGCAATGTGCTTGTATCACTTCTCAAATCAATCATATTCTTCCTCCTTGGCAAAAGACACTGACTTTCGCGAATATGCCTTTAAATTTTTTTCAGATAAAGATTAAGTGTTTCTTTGGCAATTTGCAAATTACGAACGATGTGTTTGCGCATCTCATTTTCCACTTTCTCAGCATCGCCTTCTTGAATGAGTTGAAAAATTTCCATATGTTCTTTTACAGGAACGATCGGGCTGTAATCTGGGTTTTTATAGCCACCAATTCGACGGTAGCGCTCGATTTGGCCGTTTAGCTGTTCAAGAATCCGCTTCGCAGTTTGATTCGTACTTATGGAATAAAGAACGGCGTGAAATTCACTACCATATTTCACCGTATGTTCAATTCGATTTTGTTCAGCGGATCGTTTCATTAAATGAAGAATGTCCTCCAATTGTTGGCGCTTTTCTTCCGTCATGAGCAGTGTTGCTTCTCGTACTAACAGGCCTTCGATGACTTCTCTCACTTTGTACAATTCTTCAGCTTCTGTAAGTGTAATCGGTGCGACGTGCATCCGACCGTTCGCTTGTTTGATAATTAACCCTTCCAGCTCAAGTCGATACAAAGCTTGTCTCAGCGGTGTGCGGCTCACACTAAGTTCCGTTGATAGCTCTTCTTCGATTAATTGGCGTTCGGGTTCATAATGCATTTCAATTATTTTTTGTTTTAGTTCATTATAGGCAATGTCACTCGCTGACAATCTTTTTGCCGTTGGGTAGTCACTCATATTCAAATTCCCCTTTAACGTGCAAGGCCACTAAGCGATCTCTAGGTGGCCGTTTGCACTTGGTTTCAACGTATAACTTCATTATACCAATTCCTCGATGAATTGTTTCATTACAGACGGTAAAATCCCGCCACTCGTATAATACTCGACCTCTATGAGACTATCGATTCTGACGAGAACGTTGAATTCTTTCGTATCGCCATTTGAAGTTGTAGCTCGTACGGTTGCTTGTTGTCCTGGAGTTGGCGCTGAATCGAGTCCGATGACTTCGTAGTTCTCAGTTCCTGTTAATCCAAGACTCGGCGCACTTTCGCCTGCAAGAAACTGTAGAGGTAGAACCCCCATGCCAACAAGGTTATTGCGATGGATTCGTTCATAGCTTTCCGCGAGGACAACTTTCACTCCGAGTAAAGCGGTCCCTTTTGCTGCCCAGTCCCTTGAGCTGCCGGTTCCGTATTCTTTCCCTGCAATGACAAGCAAGTTGTGGTTGAGTTCTTTGTATTTCATCGCCGCATCGTAAACAGCCATAATTTCACCATTCGGCAAGAATTTTGTATAGCCGCCTTCTTTTCCATCGGCAAGTTGATTGCGCAAGCGGACGTTCGCAAAAGTTCCCCTCATCATGACGTTGTGATTTCCACGTCTTGATCCATACGAGTTGAATTGCCTTGGCGACACACCTTTTCCAGTTAAATACTTCCCTGCCGGAGAGTTCAATCCGATATGCCCAACTGGCGATATATGATCGGTCGTAATGGAGTCTTCTAATAGAAGCAACACGTTCATGTTTTTGAAATTATCCGCTGGAACTTCGTTTTGATTCCCCGTTGTAAAAAATGGCGCTTCTTGAATGTAAGACGAATCTTCGTCCCACTCATACAACGGGCCAGTCGGTGCGTCGATATTGTCCCACCGTTCATTTTCAAAAATATGGCCGTACTGTTTTTCAAATAGATCTGCATGGACAGTCGCTGCAATGACTGCCTCAATTTCTTGTGATGAAGGCCAAATGTCACTTAAGAAAATGGCTTCCCCTTCGGAATTAAACCCGAGCGCTTCTGTCAACAAATCCTTTTGGACCGTTCCAGCAAGTGCATATGCAACAACGAGAGGAGGCGACGCTAAATAATTTGCTTTAATAAGCGGATGAACCCGACCTTCAAAGTTTCGATTTCCACTTAACACAGAAGCCGCGACGAGATCATTGTCCGTAATCGCTGTTTCTACTTCTTCTGAAAGAGGGCCCGTATTTCCACAACATGCGCCGCAACCGTAGCCGTCGACAAAAAAGCCGAGCTGTTCTAAATACGTAAGTAGTCCGGATTCTTCTAAATACTTTGTAACGACAGTCGATCCTGGAGTTAGACTCGTTTTGACAAAACTAGGTGTAACAAGGCCCTTTTCAACTGCTCGTTTTGCTAATAAACCCGCGGCAATCATGACATATGGATTGGATGTATTTGTACAGCTTGTAATTGCTGCAAGGACAATTGAACCGGTTTTGATTGTTTCATTGGATTGAGGTAAATTGACCGAGCGCTCGATCTCCTCGCTAGGCAATCCATAACCACGTTCAGCAACGGGCTTTGAAATCGCATCTATAAAAGATTCCTTCATTAAAGAAAGGGGAACTTTGTCTTGTGGACGTTTTGGCCCTGCAAGTGTAGGTACGATTTCCGATAGATTGATTTCAACAACGTCTGTAAACGTTGGACTTGGTGTTTCGTCTGTGCGATACATACCTTGTGCTTTGTGATACGCCTTGGAAAGTTCGATGAAACGTTCTCTTCCTGTCAATTTTAAATAATCCATCGTCACATCATCCGTTGGAAAAAAGGACATTGTTGCGCCGTATTCAGGTGCCATATTCGCAATCGTCGCTCGGTCTGCAAGCGTCATGTATTTAAGTGAGGCTCCGAAAAACTCGACGATCTTTCCAACGACGCCTTTTTTACGAAGCGTACTTGTTACGGTTAATGCTAAGTCTGTGGCTGTCGATCCTTCGGGTAATTTGCCGGTAAGTTTCACACCGACAACTTCTGGGATCACGAAATAAAGCGGTTGCCCCAACATCGCGGCCTCTGCTTCAATTCCACCTACTCCCCAACCAATTGTTCCAAGTCCATTAATCATTGGCGTATGCGAATCCGTTCCAACGACTGTGTCCAAATAAATGTCACCTTGTTCTGAAGTCATGATGGATGTACCGAGATGCTCCAAATTCACTTGGTGAACAATTCCAGAAGCCGGTGGGACGACTCTGAAGTTATCAAACGCTTGCTGAGCCCATCTTACAAAACGATAGCGCTCCGCATTTCGTTCGTATTCGAGTTCCAAGTTTTGATTGAACGAATCTTTGTTGCCCGCTACATCCGTAATCACAGAATGGTCCACAACTAAATCGACTGGAATCTGAGGATTGATGCGTTCGATATCCCCGCCCAATTCAACGACTGCGCTACGCATCGCTGCAAGATCGACAATTGCCGGAACACCCGTGAAGTCTTGCAACACAATACGAGCCGGTTTAAACGGAATTTCACTGTCTTTTTTTTGGGTCGTTTTCCAATTGGCGATGAGATCGATATGTTCGTCCGTGATGTACTTCCCATCAAATTGTCTGATTGCACTTTCAAGCAATGCTTTTATAGAAAACGGTAACGACGTGATATCGCCAATACCGTTTTCTTCTAACTTTTTTAAGCTGTAATAGTTGTGCGAATTGCCTTCGACTTCCAATGAAGACTTCGTTTTGTTTCTTACCTCCGAATCGTTCATCATCCATGCACCTCATTCAGAATGTTATTCATCCAAAACCGTTTTGGCGATTGTGTTATCCAAGTCTTCGTACTCGAAGTATTTGATTGTTTCATAGAGTTCTTTACGTGTTTGCATGTTTTCGACCGCTAGTTTTTGTGATCCTGTTTCTTTAATCAAACTGTAGACGTCGCGAATCGCTTTCGATGCAATGCGTAGTGAAGTGACGGGATAAATGACCATTTTATAGCCCCATGCTTCAAATTGCTGCGCTGAGAAATAAGGCGTCTGGCCAAACTCCGTCATGTTTGCGAGAAGAGGTGCATCCACTTCTTGTGCGAACTGCTTGAACTCTTCCTCCGTTTGCAATGCTTCAGGGAAAATCGCATCTGCGCCGGCTTTCATATACGCGTTTGCACGCTCGATTGCCGCCTCAATGCCTTCAACACTTTTCGCATCAGTTCGTGCAACGATGACAATATCCGGACTCGCTTGTCGTGCCGCAAGAATTTTTTGAACCATATCTTCAGTGGAAACTAGCTTTTTACCATTTAAGTGACCACATTTTTTCGGAAGCTCTTGGTCTTCCATTTGAATCGCCGCCGCTCCTGCATCGACAAGTTCTTGAACCGTTCGAGTTACGTTGAGGACACTACCAAAACCTGTATCAATATCGACTAACAATGGAAGTCCTGTCGCACGCGTAATTTCTCTCGTACGCATTGCCAGTTCTGTCAGTGTAATTAATCCAAGATCTGGAAGTCCTAAACTCGCTGAAAATGCTGCTCCTGAAAGATACAATGTGCCGAATCCTTGCTCTTTCGCAAGGAGTGCAGCCATCGCATCATGCGTACCCGGGATTTGGATGATGCCTTTATCCGCAGAAAGTTGCTCTCTTAATTTCACAATTGGGTGTTCTTCTTGTTGTCTAACCAACCAGCTCATACAAGCACCTCCGCATTCCGAACGAAGCTTTGGACAATCTCTTCATAATCTGTAACGTTTTCCAAGTTATTTAACGCTGTGAATGCTTGTTTTTGTTGGTCTTCAGTAATAAATGCCTTTGTAAGACGGAAGAATTTCTCTTCGATTTCTTCGTCAGAAAACGGATTTCCGCTATGACCCGATGGATGTTTGACGATTTCTTGCAGTTTACGACCGTCTTTCATCGTCAACGTAATGCGATTTGGATTGCCGTCTGGATAGCCCGCGTTCATTTCCTCCGTTACTTCAATCGACATCATCGTTTTGATTCGCTCAAGTGTGATTTCGATTGCTAGGCGCTCTGGTGAAAATGTGTCGATGTTGATTTCTCCATCTTCAAGAGTCGCCATAACGATGTATGGGAGTGAGTGATCCGCAGTCTCACGCGTTTCCGGTGCCCATTTTTGTTCGTCTTTCGCTAGGATATCGTATGCCATTTGGAATGTTTCAACATGGATATGTTCGATGTCTTCAACCGAATCGATTTGTTTGTAGAGCGTAAGCGCCGCTTCAATTGCACTTTGCGTCATATACTCAACTGCCCATTTTTTAACGTATGTTTTTAGAATTCCTTCAGGACTCGTGACGTTTTCAAACTTTTTCACGACTGCTTCAGCGTCTAGTTTTTGTGCAAGCATTTGGTAATTCATTCCCATTGTTCCTTCAAACGGCTCATAAGGACCCTTCATGCCACATTCAGCAAGTTGTACTGCGAAAACTGCATTTCGTGCCGCGTTTGCTGCTGCCGCTGCTTTCCACATTGAAATTTCACCATTTCTCGTTTGACGCATTGCTGCGTGCGGAACGATTGCAAGTGCAAGTGCTTGTTCCGTTTGTTCTTTCGTGAAATCAAGCAAATTTGCAGCCCCAACAACTGTCGCCACTGTAATGTAATTTACGTGATCCCAACCATTCGACTTAAGGCTTGCGCTGTCACAGAAATTAACCCCAACTTCGTAGGCTGTTGCAATCGCAGCGATCAGTTTCTTTCCGGATAGATTGCGTTCTTCAGCCAGTGCGAAAAGAGGCGCGATTACGTCACTTGGATGCAAAGGCTCTACCGATAAATACGTGTCGTTGTAATCCAAATAACGAATCGCTGTTCCGTTCGCAAACGTTGCGTAATCGACAGCTGCTTTTTTATTCGTTCCGATGATTGAAGCACCGTTTGTTTTTTCGTAGCGATACGATAAATCTCTTGCCGATTTTGACGCATCGAATTCATACCCTGCCATCAAACACCCTAATGTATCAATGACACGCCTTTTCACCTCTGCAATTACTGGCGTTGATAAACTTTCATACGTTACCCCACTTGCGAATTCTGCTAATGTTTCTGTTATGCGATCTGACATAATAATTCCTCCTTGGAATATGTGAAAATATTTTTGGTTGTTTTATTCCCGTAACGCGTGGGTTTGCTCCCGGTGTGGCCGGTTTATTCCCGTAACGTGGTGTGTTGCTCCCGTAATGACTGAGTTTATTCCCGTAACGGGGTAGTTTGCTCCCGTAATGACTGGGTTTATTCCCGTAACGGGTGATTTTATTCCCGTAACGCGTTTTAAGAGTAGATTACTAAGCTCTTTATTTAGGAATATATAGGTTGCCTTTAATAATTCGTCTTGCCGTTCTTTCTAGACCTACATACTCGACGTCATTTCCGTCTGCGGTGAGTCGGACGTTTACTTCGGCGATTCCATCTGGATGACCAATTCGTATGACTTGCTCACCACTTACTTGTTTAATTCCCGCGCAGCGGTTAGGAATGGTTCCTGGCAAAAGTGTTGCGGCAGCCAAGTTATATAGGCCACTTCCTGCAAATGTGCGGTGAAAACGCCCCATCGAAACCATTTTTGCTACGATATCGACTTGTTCTTTTTTAATTTCTTTGCCTGAAACCGTGATGTAATCATGCGGTTCCGCAACGATAGCGATTTTAGGAATCGCGGGTGCACTGGCGGCTTCTTCACGTGATTTCGTTAGGCCCGTTTGAAAGGACATTTCACATCTAGCGGCCTCGAGCGTTTGGAGTAATTCTGCGTTTGCCGATAAATCCGTGAAGAGGCTATCCGTTGTTAATCCCACTGATTCGGCGGTCATGTAGACGAATGGATTCACAATATCGACGACGGATACTTCAAATTGCCCTTCATCGATCGACATTTCATACGTCTTTTCTAAAGGCAGTGTGTTGCCTGTCTTTCCTCCACCTGGCGATAAAATATCAACATTGTATTTCGCGCCCGGTAAAGTGAGTCCAGACATTTGGTAGTCTCCGGAAACTTTTGCTTGATTATCGATAACAGGAACTTGCAAGCGAATCATTTTTCCGATGTTCGTGTTGAAGGCGTTGACGGTGACATGCGGATCGTTTGTGCTGGCAATCAAACCTTCATCAACGGCGAAAGCCCCGACAGCTGCCATCAAATTTCCACACGTCCCCTTGTCATCAACAACTTCTTCATTAATCCCAATCTGATAAAACGTATAATCGACATCTGCATCGTCAACTGAAGGCGGCCCGATCACAACAACCTTACTCGTGTGTGAAGTCCCGCTGCCCAAACCATTCACTTGCGACAGATTATACGAATCAATGCCGTTCATGAAAATTGTTTCCATCTCACGGCGATTTTCGGGCAAATCTTTTTTATTGAAAAATATCCCCCTACTCGTACCTCCTCGATAAACAACGCATGGAACCGAAAACTGACCCATTTAACCACACTCCTTCTCGTTATGTATAATTGTATACAATTATACATAGTATTGCAACTAGTTTGGAGAATGCTAGTTTTGGTTGGTTGGAGGATGAGGTGAGTTGGTTGGTCAAGTGGGGTTGTTTGTTGAGCTATGGCGGGGTTTGGTTGGACTACGGGTTGTTGGTTGCACTCGTTGGCCAGTTCGTTGTACACGCCACACTTTTTGTTGCACTACAGCATAATTTGGTTGGACTTCGATCTTTGGTTGCACTCCATGCCCAGATGGTTGCACTTAGCAAGATATTGGTTGCACTACAGCATGATTTGGTTCGACTACGATCTTTCCTTGCACTCGCAGAACTATTGGTTGCACTACCGCGTGACTTGGTTGGACTCCGATTTCTTTGTTGCACTCCATGACGTATCGGTTGCACTCGCCACACTTTTTGTTGCACTACCGTGAGATTTCGTTGCACACTCCACGCAATTCGCACTTCATTCCAAACAAAAAAAGCGTGTCCTAACTAATTTCTAGTTAAGACACGCTTCTCTTATTTTATTTGTGGAATCTCTTTTACATAGTCACCAGATAGATATAACTCATCATAATTTAATGAATCGGAAACGATTTTCAACCATGGTTTTGGACTAGCTTCTTCTAAAATAATGAACGGCATACCAAATTTGTATGTGAACACCGTATTATTCGAAGTACCAGGGCCTACACGGACGTTGAGTGCCGGTGAAACGGATGTTGAAATCCCTACTTTATAAGGATTCGCCAAATCTTTTCCGCCCATCGCTTTGTCCATTCTGTATAAGTGGCCAGCTGCTTTCGCTCCCCAATACGGATCGGAAGCGTATTTCACGTTGAAGCCCATTGCTTTATTTCCAAAAACAGCTCCGTTTGAATGAACAGCTCCTGCTGGAATATAGTTTCTGTTTAAGAATGCATTCACAAGCTCATCAATACTAGCTTGCGGTGAAACAAACTCTTTATTTAAAGGATTGTCATCATAGACATAAAGTCCAAACAGATTGTTATATTTCTGAGCATGATTGCTCAATCCATAAGCACTTTCATGTTGCGCTAACGCTAGCATCATGAGAGCATTTACTTTTTTATCAGCTTCCATTTGTTTTAAATATTTACCCAAACCAACCAATTTGCTTTTTTCAAGCGCATTTGGATACGATTTCGGATTATCTATTTCTAGTTGGGTAAGCATTTTTACGATATACGCATCGATTTCCTCAGCCGTATAGTTTGTCTTGCTGCGTGCAGGTAGGTATTGGAAGTACTGATATGCCTCGCCCGCTTTAGTACCGTTCGTATTAAAGTAATTTATTCCGTCCCAGCTGTAGTACTTAGCTCCTTCTTGCATGAAGCTTGCCGTTTTCCCAGCTTGATAGGTAACGAATTTTTTACTGTGGTTCAAATAAACATAATGTGTCAAAATACCGCCTTTTGCAAGGTAGTAAGAACGCTCTTTTACTGCTTTCCAAGGCATTAGGATCGCATTTTCATGTTTAATAAATCCATTTTTTCCTGCAACCTTGATCTGTACATATTGATCCGTTGAAGCGACATATTCAAGTTCAGTATCCGCAGAAACATAAGTAAGTTGTCTGTTTAAGTTAGAATTCGAATATATAATCGTTAAACTACTTGCAACAGTAGGTTTCGAAACAACGATTCCGCCTGGCATATTCAAAATGGAAGTTCCGTATTGAACGACTTGTCCAGTTTTCATAGCGGCAAGCGCTTCAGTATAACTTTTATACTTCTTGACTAGCTTAGTCGAACCATCTTCTTGTATGGATGCAACGTCATAAGTTAGCTCAGGCACTTCTACTACTGGTGGTTTTTCTTCCTCAACCGGTGGCGTATCGTCTTCTACTTCAAGCGCCTCTAAAAATCGAGAAAGTACTTTTGCCGCATCGCCACGTGTTGCATTGGCGGCTGGCCTGAAATATAAACCGCCATTCGTTGGTGAGCCTTCGAATATTTTGTAATGAACCGCATTGCTTACTGCGGATTGATAGTCTTTATAAATATCGGTAGTATCTGTAAATGTAAGTGTCTTAGTCCGATCCGCAACGTTCATATAATCAAGCGCCCGCTTAATTATAACAGCCATATGTTCACGACTAATGTTATTTCCTGGTTTGAACGTTCCATCTGGATAACCAGTAATCAGGCCTGCACCTGCAGCAGCTAACATCTCGTCATCAGTGACGTCTGTTAAAATAACACCTTCAACTGGCATTTCCAAATGCAGAGCACGTTTCATCATAATCGCAAATTGACCACGCGTTATATGTGCATTGGGCTTGTAGATCCCATCGCCATACCCTTTCATGATTTCCTTATCTACCATTTCAAGCAAAAACTCTTTATGCCAGTGATTTGAAATATCATCTTGTGCCGCCGCATTTGCGGTAAATGGAACAACTAATAGCACTGCGAATAAAAAGGGAATTACTTTTTTCATCAGCTGATTCATTAAAAAACTCCTAACTCTTATTGTAATAAACTACTCTAGTTTTCTATCAACAGTTTATCACATTAGGTAATGTCCCGCTTTGAAAATTCAACATTTGAGACTACTTAACTACTACTTTTCTGATTATGTATTTGGTGTGGGAAGTTGGGGGGCTAATGGGCGTATTCGGGGGCGACGGCGGAGTTCGGAGGCTTGACCGCGGAGTTCGTGCACGCAACGGCGGAGTTCGTACGCGCCACGGCGGAGTTCAACGGCTTGACCGCGGAGTTCACGCACCCCACGGCGGAGTTCGATGTCGGCACAGCGGAGTTCTGGGGCGACGGCGGAGTTCAACGGCTTGACCGCGGAGTTCACGCGCGCCACGGAGGAGTTCGATGCCGACACCGCGGAGTTCGTGCGCCACGGCGGAGTTCAACGGCTTGACCGCGGAGTTCATGCACCCCACGGGGGAGTTCGATGCCGGCACAGCGGAGTTCGGGGGCGACAGCGGAGTTCAACGGCTTGACCGCGGAGTTCATGCACCCCACGGGGGAGTTCGATGTCGGCACAGCGGAGTTCGTGCGCCACGGCGGAGTTCAACGGCTTGACCGCGGAGTTCACGCACCCCACGGGGGAGTTCGATGTCGGCACAGCGGAGTTCGGGGGCGACGGCGGAGTTCAACGGCTTGACCGCGAAGTTCATGCACCCCACGGGGGAGTTCGATGCCGACACAGCGGAGTTCGTGCGCTACGGCGGAGTTCAACGGCTTGACCGCGAAGTTCACGCGCGCCACGGGGGAGTTCGATGCCAGCACAGCGGAGTTCGTGCGCCACGGCGGAGTTCAACGGCTTGACCGCGGAGTTCACGCGCGCCACGGGGGAGTTCGATGCCGGCACAGCGGAGTTCGTGCGCCACGGCGGAGTTCAGCGGCTCGACCGCGGAGTTCATGCACCCCACGGGGGAGTTCGATGCCGACACCGCGGAGTTCGTGCGCCACGGCGGAGTTCAACGGCTTGACCGCGGAGTTCACGCACTCAACGGAGGAGTTCATTCCAACAAAAAAATTCCCACTACGCTTTGTAGTGGGAATTCATGTGTTTCAATAATTAATTTTTAAAAGCGAAGAATCGCTGGCCTAGATAATTAAACCCGGTGAACAATACCATACCAACGGCCATTGCGATGTTTTCTTGCACGACTAGACTGTAGTCGGACAGTAGGATCAAGGTTAATGGCTTGGCGACGCCGTAGGCTAACCCAAAGCAAACGGCGATGTTAATGACAAAACGGACACTTACCCAAATCGACTTATCTTTATTTTGAAATGTAAAATACTTATTCAGGAAATAACTTAAAATACTTGTTAACGTGTAGTTGGCTGTAGAAGAAAACCAATACGATGCTCCCGCCAAATTATACAGGCCGAACATGATTGTCGTTCCAACAACTGTGTTTATAATACCTACTAGGATAAACTTCCATAGCTTTTCATCAAACAAAGATTTCATAGGGAATCCCTTTTTGAGGAAGCTGTTTCAGATACAATGTATCTTGGCCTTTTTCTTGTCTCTTCATATATTTTAGCGATGTAGTATCCGATAATTCCTAAGCTCATCATAATAACGCTACCAATTCCGAGAAGTAATAAGATAACAGTTGTAAATCCTTCAAGTGATTCGCCCCTTATAAAGTTGGCCAATGATTGGAAGCCGAGTACACAGGCAAAAATAAAGAAGAAGAAACCAAACATCGTCACAATCTGCATTGGTGCGGTTGAAAATGACGTTATATTGCCAACTGCATATTTAGTTAATGAATAAAAAGACCACTTTGTATTGCCTACTTCACGTTCACCTACATCAAATTCAACGGTGATGCTTTTAAAACCTAGCCAAAATGACAACGCTCGAAAAAATAATTTTCTTTCTGGCAACTCTAAATACTCATCGATTACTTTGCGATCAAGCAACTTAAAGTCTGATGAGTTCGCCATATCAAATCCGGTAGCTCTATCTATAATCGAGTAAAATGATTTGGCAAAAAATCCATCTAAGACGCCTTCTTTTCCTCGAGAAGCTTTAACGCCTTCGACGACTTCATAACCATTTAACCAGTGTTCATACATCTTGATCATCGTTTCCGGAGGATGTTGTAGATCACAATCCATTACAATGCAGCAATCACCTTTGGCTTGTTTTAATCCCGCTAAAATAGCTGCTTCTTTTCCAAAGTTTCTTGAAAAGCACACGCCCGTAACATGGTCATATTGTTCACTAGCCTTTTGAATTTCCTGCCAAGTGTTGTCTTTCGAACCATCGTTAACGAAAATAATTTCGATTGGAATATTTTCTTTTTCAAGATGTGCTGTAATCACTTCCGTAGCTTTAAGAATCATATTTCCTTCATTATATGCAGGAAGGACAATTGATAATAACGTCATATTTACTTACCCTTTCTTCGTTCAAGGATTTCTTTTGCACTCACTAGTTGAGTATCGAATAATTCAGGTATAACTAGTCTACATCAGGCTATAGTATAGCGTAAATACTTCATTTAATCCATAAGGACCTATATCGCGGAACATGAAAAATCGACCAAAACAACTAGTGTTGTTTGGCCGACTTTAAACTCTTTTTACAATTCTACTTGAATAACTAGTGGATCTGGCGGGAACATCAGTAGTCCACCTACAATGTAATCCGCCCCCAAGAATCTTTTAGGTTCCAAAAACAATCCAAATACTCTATGGGCCGAGACAGAACCTTTATATACGGATGCAGTAAATTCGAAGCTTCTGTTATCGCCAAAAAATGCAGAGTCTCGAAGTAATTCCTTCTTATTAAAGTCTATATACTCAGAACCCTTTGAGAAAAACCAAGCGGATTCTACACGGTTGTCTTGAGGCCATAATAAAACATAGCCTGGTTGATCGGCTGATTTATTAGGAATAAGTAAACTCATATTCTTTTCATCAATCGCAGCCAATACAATTTTTAAGTCATTCACAATAACTTGGTAACGATTTATATCAGCTGTCATTGTTGTAGTGTTTGCCTTTTTATCAAGCATTTTATAAGCGTTGAGCTTATCTTTCGCGGCATTAATTTGGCCTTGTGCAATTGCTGGATCTTTTACATATTTGATTTGCGCATATAAGTTATGAATAGCAACTGTTGCTGCGCTTCTTGCTTCAGATGTATCCAAATGACGTTTTTCAATTAATTTATTTTGTGCACTTAGTACACCATCCCAATTGGAAACATTATATTGAGGGTATTTATTTTTAACAATTCCTACTGCATTATCTGCTAAAGTCCACTTTTGTGTTGCTTCCAATGCATTTCCTGCATTTTTCACATCAAGTGGCAAACTGACTATTAATGCATTTGCTGTTTTATATTCAGCTGGTGCATTGGGCGGAACTGGAACAATAATAACTGGGTCCCCAGGCAATCCTGGAAAAGTAGGTAATACAAATTTTGCTACATTGACAGTTAAAGGTACAGTGAAAGTAGTATCTTTCACGTTGCCTACTAACTGATGTGTACCTACTGGTAAATTCCCAACACTTTTATTCCAAGTAACGGAATGATCTTTTTCAGTTTCATCACTATAAACGACAGGAATCGTTTTCGGCATCAATCCTTCTTTATATGAATCACTAAAGATTTCAGAAAAGGTAATTGGCAGTAAATCTTTCGCAAATAGTGCAACCACTGGTTCAGGCTCTGGTTCTGGCACCGGCGTAGGTTCAGGACGAACAGGTATCTCAGGCTGACCAGGAGGCGCAGGCTGATTCCCTTCTGCAGCATTGTTTGCATTTGTTAAAAATGTAGCAAACTGTGCGCGTGTTGTTGTTTCACCCGGACGGAAATTCGTGACCGTCGTTACATTATTTTCGGATAAAATATGAATGTACTCGCGGAATTCCTCCCCCGCTAAGTTGGCGTCAATCACTTTAGATTGTTGGCCAGGCACACGTTTCAAATCGAACGCATTGACTAATACTTTCGCCATTTGTTGGCGAGTCATTAGATTCATTGCTAATAAATTATTGTTGCTTCCTGTGAAAATACCTGCTTCTTTCACAATAATTGAATATTTATAAAGCTCGTTGTCTGAATGTGTTGCGGGCACATCCTTAAATGGAACCGCATTCGAAAAGTCATAGTTGGCTAAGCTGACACCCGACTTTATCAAAACAAGTTTTCCTAAAGACTTTGTAACGTTAGCCCGAGACAATGTGTGCGCCGGCTTGAATGTACCGTCTGGATACCCAGATAGAAACCCATTTTCATAAGCTTCCAAAATGCCTGTATAATGACTATTTGACGGGTTGACATCTGAAAATATTTCTTGGGCCGAGGTTGGTTGAGGTGAAAAGGCAAAGATAAACGCAATACCTACCATGATGCGAACAATCCACTTTTTCAAGGAGTTTTGTTCTATTCCAATTGTTTCTGTCATTTCTATTCATCTCCTACTCTTTTATGATTCCCCTCATTGTATAGATGAAAGGTTAAGAATAGGTTAAGTCAAAAAAACATGTGTGAATTTAAATTGCATTGCAATTTTAAAGCGATAATTGATAACCCTACATTAAAAGGCTATACTGAGTGTTGATATTTAGTAAAACATGGAGGAATAGTATGCCTGACAATTTAGTAGAACGAGCGAAAACGTATATTACGCCTCAATGGCGGCTTGCATTTATCTCGACATTCGTAATTGGTTTATTAACTCATTTTTATGTATTTGTAAATCGGTTACCTAATCATGATGGAATGTACAATATATACAGCTCTCAAGCAAAAGTAACATCTGGACGCTTCTTCCTAGGTCCTGCAAGTGGAATGAGTTCCTATTTTGACTTACCTTGGATCATCGGTCTATTTTCGATTTTCTTCTTAGCTCTCACTGCGGTCTGCGTTGTTTCGCTCTTTAATTTGAAACATAAAGTCCCGATCATATTAGTTTCTGGGATTATTGTCGCCTTCCCAAGTGTCAGCTCAACGTTTGCCTATATGTTTACGGCTGACGGGTATATGTTTGGAACGCTTTTAACGATTTTCGGAATCGTGTTAACAAAGAACTATAAATATGGATTTGTTGCAGGTGCGATTGCTTTAATGTTAGGTGTCGGCATCTACCAGGCGAATATTTCTGTAGCTTTAGGATTTATCACATTCTTTTTACTTTCAGTTATTTTATTTTCAGAAAGTACCGGAAAACAATTATCGGTTTATATCGCACGATTTGCGATGATGACCGGGTTTGGAATGGGTTTATATTTGGTCGTTTATAAACTTTACACGAACTTTTTCCAAGGTAAAATCACGAGTTATCAAGGTCTTGATAAAGTTGGAAAAGTCAGCTTCAGTGACATTCCTGACCGTATCGAAGATATTCAGGATTCGATTAAAGCGTTTTTCTTTCCTAGTATCTACTCGCACGATCAATATAACTTTCTAGAAATTTTAAACATCATGATTCTTAGCTTAGTTGTAATTGGTATGGTTGTATGGATAATAAAGAAGAAAATCTATATGAAGCCTTTGCACTTAGTTGTACTCGCTTTACTTATCTTTACATTGCCATTCAGTAATTACATTGTTTACTTCATATCGCTTGAATCTGAATATCATATGTTAATGGTTTTCAGTCTCACAACCGTCTACATATTTCTAGCGATTATGATGGATCAAATCAATCTTGGCAAGATAAAGTTCTGGGGTTATTTGAGCGGCGTACTAACGACTGTTCTTTTAGGAGCTACGATACTTAACTTTGCTATTATCGCAAATATTGCTTACATGAACATGGAATTGCGCTATGAAAAGTCCATGCATTTAGCAAACCGAGTACTTGACCGAATCGAACGTTTGGAAACGTATGATGAAGTAGAGAAGATTGGTGTTGTTGGACGTGCACCACTTTACTCGGAACTTACTTCCGAGACGATTCCCCGTCAAATTCCAAGAATGGTCGGGACAACCGGAGAAACATTCTTAGCACAAACCGATCACTACCAAAAAGCATTTGAACACTTTTTTGGTTACACAATTGAAGCTGCATCTCCAGAAGAAATTGAGATAATTAAAGAAACGGCTCAATTTAAGGACATGCCCATATGGCCTGCAGAAAAGTCGATTCAAACGTTTG
Source organism: Sporosarcina sp. CAU 1771 (assembly GCF_054482775.1). Taxonomy (NCBI): domain Bacteria; kingdom Bacillati; phylum Bacillota; class Bacilli; order Caryophanales; family Caryophanaceae; genus Sporosarcina; species Sporosarcina sp. CAU 1771. The sequence goes on from NZ_JBTLRN010000026.1 coordinate 48,664, forward strand.
ATGAAATTGTAATAATTAAATACATCGATTGATTTGTTGGAATGAAAAACACCTTTCATGTAAATGGCTATTGTCCATTTAATGAAAGGTGTTTTCTATTTACTTAATTGAGTCAATTTCATAATTCCAAGCCCTTACATACCAAGGGTTTCTAGGCATAAAAAATAGAGCACCTCCCCAAATCCTGTATAATGTAAGTTACCACACAAACATAAAGACAGGAGAGAGTGCCCTTATGTCCATTATAC
>NZ_JBTLRN010000027.1:0-42181 GCF_054482775.1 Sporosarcina sp. CAU 1771
CCCTAAAGGGGCTTCAAGGTTTTTAAATTGTGAAATCAGCACTTTAACAATGGAAAAACAGCTAATGAAAACGCATTCACTAAAAACTATATGAACAAAGAAATATGCCCCCTAAAAATAACTCCCACAAAAACTTGACTCAATCTCTGCACTAGCTCTTATAAAATTTTCCGTTTACTATGATAGTATAAACTTAAAGTGTTGATAAATTGACACGGAAATGTCGAAGGAGATATTTTTTATGACTAGTAGGGAAGAGAAGAAGCAAGCATTTATAATAATCATCACGATATTCTTATTATCGATAAACCTCCGACCGGCAATAACCTCAATAGGTCCGATGCTTGATATTATTCGGGAAGATTTAGTACTTTCAAATACACAAGTGACTTTACTGACAGCACTACCCGTAATTTGTATGGGGATTTTTGCATCGCTCGCTCCTGTGTTGAATCGAAAGTTTGGTCTTAAGACCGTTATTTACGTAATGCTTACAATCATAGGGCTAGCGACAGCCTCACGGGGTCTTATTGGAGGTTATGCAGTATTAATTATTTCTGCACTCCTAGTAGGAATTGCAATCGCAGTTATTGGCCCACTTATTTCAGCGATGATAAAGCAACATTTTCCCGATCGAGCGGCTACTGTCATTGGTGTTTATTCGCTCGGAATGGGGGTTGGTTCCGCTGCGAGTGCCGGGCTGACTGTTGTTTTTTTTGAAATGACAGGTTCCTATCTGTTTGCACTTAGTATATGGTCCGTACTTGTTCTAGTTGTATTAATTTCATGGTTCTTCGCGATGAAAAGCCAAATAGAAGTTCGTCAGCAAGCACCTGAGATTGTAAAGGCCAAGCGTGGCCAAGCGTTGTCTCCATGGAAATCAAAGAAGAGTTGGCTCTATTTATTATTTTTCGGTTTGCAATCATCGGCATTCTTTTCAATAATTACATGGCTTGCCCCAATTGCAACTTCAGCAGGAATGACCTTATTGCAAGCGGGTTCACTTCTTAGTCTAATGACGGTTATTCAAATTGTCTTGAATATTACTTTACCGTTACTAATGGAACGGTTTCCTGCGCGAAAGTTTTGGTTGTTCTTCATGACAATCGCTGGAATGCTTGCTGTCGTCCTATTTTGGACAGGTATTCATCCACTCATGTGGGTAGGCGCATTCCTCATGGGAATCCCCCTTGGCGGTTTGTTCCCAGTTGCGTTGCTCTTACCATTAGACGAAACTGAGACGGCTGAGGAGGCTAGTACATGGACGGCAATGATGCAGACAGGGGGGTTCATTATCGGGGGACTCCTGCCACTCCTAATCGCCCTTGTCTTTGACTGGACGGCAAATCATAATTTTACGTTCATCATATTTATGGCATTATACATGATGATGTTTTTACTTTCCTTTATTATTGGGGACAAAAAGACTTCGACTACTTAATTTAAATAGAAATGGGTAATGGCAATTTGAATTACACGTAAGGAAACAAAAAAAGCGAGTAGGCTATATGAATTAGCCCGTTCAGTTCACTGGTACAAAAGTTGAATTAACAAGCGAAATAACATTGATTTAAAACAATGATCAGCATCCCAAATAGCGGTGCTTTTCTATATTAAAAAGGATTTATGTGGAAATAATGGTATAATACCTAGGTTAAATATATATTTACCATTCAACAAACGGGCCATTTTGTGAAAGTAAGCTACGGGGAGGTCGTTTTATGTATCGTTTATTGAGCACATTTGTTTTGTCAATATTCTTATTAGTGGGTTGTCAAACTGATAAAGACATTTCATCAACTACTCCTGAAGGGGCTTTGGATCAAATCCATTCTAAAGGATCTTATGCGAAACCTTCAGAAATTTACCAGGTTATTGAAATTGAAGAAGGAAGAGTTATTGCTGTATACAAAGGAGAAATAGATAATGCGGAAGATATGTATGTTGCCAATATCGAAAGTGACGATGGAAAATGGTTGGTAACTGACGCAATGAATATTGGTATGCCCTCTGCTGAAAAACTTGAACAAAGCTCTTTGACTGATAGGTTTGAAGCAGGTTATACAACAGATAAAATTAGCTCAAGTGGGGATATTCGAATAGTTAAATTTAATGATAGTGATTTTAATGTTTGGATTAAAGTATTCAAATAACATTTTTAAACCGTGCAAATCTTACAGTGATATGCTGTTAACGGGCGCGTTTGTGGAATAGTAAAAGTAAAAAAGGACCTTATGGTCCTTTTTTTATTTGGATAAGAAATGTAATATTGTGTTTTAACACACAAATTAACAATGGTATTAACACTTACATTAGCAGGGTTGTCAGTAAGGTGTCTAAAATAGGTGTGTTTTATTCACGAACGTTGATGCATAGGTAAAAGGAAAGAGTCCAATTCATATGTGATTTTGGACTCTACTAGTGTGTTTAATTGATGTTTTGTACCACTCAACTGAACGGGTTACTATATGAATAGCTTCTCGCTTTTTTGTATTAATAAGTAACCCAACTTAACCCGGTTGTTCCTTCGCCTGCATGAACACCCACACACACACTAAGTGATTCAACGTGTACCTTTAAATTCGGAAACTCTTTTAGAAGTTCGCTTTGCCAAATGGTTGCGTCTGTCGAATTGTTGCAATGAATTACAGCAACTTCTGGAACTTTACCTACTAGCATATCTTTGCGTAGTAAACTTGTCACATTGTTTTTAGCGCGATCATTCGTTCGAACTTTTTGTTTCAGTAAAGGTTTGCCATTTTCAAAACTAATCACAACTTTTATGTTCAACAAATTACTAATAAATGTTTGGGTGCCGGAGACACGGCCACTCTTATGCAATTGGTTAAGACTCGCGGGTATAAAGGATAATCTCGATTTAGAAGCCATATCTGTAATAGAAGCAATAACTTCTTCTGGATTTTGACCTTTGGCAAATAATTCATTTCCGTGTTCGATCATTTTCGTCATAGGAAAAGAGCCGATTTTTGAGTCGATTGTATATACTTTTAACTCAGTCATTTCAGATGCTGCTTGTGCACTCTCGAACGTGCCTGAAATTCCGCTCGATACGTGCAAGGCAACTACGACGTCGTAACCTTCCAATTGCAACTGGTCATATAAAGCCAGCCTCTCTCCAATAGCCGGCTGCGAAGTTTTAGGTGAGACTTTAGTTTTTTGCAATTTTTCGTAAAACTCTTTTTGTGTTAACTCAATTGATTCTTTATAGGATCCATCTGGAAAAACAACACTGAGGGGCAGGATATGTACATTATTCAACTTGATGAAGGCATCGTCTAGTTGCGCTGCAGTATCAGTAATCCAAGCTATTTTCTTACTCATAAGAACTTCTCCTCTTAATGTAATTTATTATCAGCATAATCGTACTACTATCGATAACTTACACTACTGAATAAGAGACTACTAGTGACAGTTGTCATATAAAGAAGAAATCCCAAAGTAACTGTCATAATTTGAACATATTCTGCATAACAATTTAACCTTACTTGAAAAGCTACACCCAACATTCTGTTTTTCATACATACTTATTCGTTAAGACCAGTGACTTTCAATGAATTCATCTCTTCCAGAACGGGCACGGTCTTCTTCATAATGCTCTTTTTCTTTTTCATAATAATCTTGATGATATTCTTCAGCTTTGTAAAACGTTACTGCTGGACGAATAGGGGTAACGATTGGCTTAGAAAAGAGTCCACTTGCCTCTAACTTTTCTTTAGACGATACTGCGAGTTCGCGTTGCTTATCGGTGTAGTAGAATATAGCAGTTGAATAGGAATGTCCACGATCTTGAAATTGACCATCTGCATCCGTAGGGTCTATTTGTTGCCAATAAACATCTACTAGTTTTTCAAAAGGAAATATAGTTGGATCATATGTAATTTCAACTACTTCCAGATGACCTGAGTCACCTTTTTTCACATCTTCGTATGTTGGATCTTTCACATGCCCACCCATATATCCCGACACAACGTCATGGATGCCTTCCCATTGTTTAAAAGGCTTGACCATACACCAAAAACACCCTCCAGCAAACGAAACTTTTTCTATCTTCTTTTCAGTCATCAATACCAGCTTCCTTCCATTCATCTTTATAGAAATATCATAACATATTGAATGGGTCTTCATAAATAAATGATGTACTACTCAAATCCAAAACAATAAAAACTGTCTGGATAGTCAGAAAATCTGACCTTCCAGACAGTCGCTTTGTTAGTAGGTGCCGGTGAGCGGCGGAGATTAGTTTAAAAGCAGCTGATTAATAGAGATAGCTCGCACCTATGATAATTAAAAGGATGAATAGTACTACAATCAAAGCGAACGAAGAACCTGCACCACGTCCATGTTCGTAACTCATATAAAACACCGCCTTTCTTTAAGAATCTATCTATAGCATATGCAGAACTTTCAGAAGGGAGTGGGGAATAGTCAGGTTGAATAATTGGAGTGTATTCTTAGTTAATAGAAAAATACCACTCTCATTGAATTATGAAAGTGGTATAATTATGAAGTTTACTTAGTTGTAGCCCATGCTGTTAACATGCTAGTTGATTTTAATCGATTTCTTACGGCAATACCTGCCCATGCTGCCATTCCGGCTTTAAGTAATCCTACGATTATAAATGGTGCAAAACCACCAGCAAAAGCCGCTGCCCATGAAAGATTTGCGCTAAACATAAGCCAAGCTGTCCCGAAAATTAATGCAATAAAAGTACCGATTATATTAGCAATAAGTGCGTTTTTCATATTAAACTTCGTTTTTTCTAAAATATAGCCAATAACAAAAGCTGTAGGTATAAATCCAATTAAATAACCACCTGTTGGTCCGAAGAGAATCCCTAATCCGCCTTTCATTTGTGCGAAAACAGGAAGTCCGATTGCGCCTAAACTTAAATATACTAGAACAGAAAGAGTTCCATATCTCGATCCTAGTATCGTAGCAGCGAGACCGATTGCAAGTGTTTGTCCCGTAATTGGAACAAGTGGTAATGGTACCGTAACTTGAGCTAATACACCAATGATTGCGGCGAAAAGTGCAGAGATAATCATCATTCTTAATTTGTAACTAGATGCTGTCATTTTCAATTCCTCCCTTTATTGTGTTAACCACAAAAATTTAATGGTTAACACAATTTAGTATATATCATATTATTGAATTTCGTCAACATTAAAAATAAACTTCGTACATATCTGAAGGAGAAAGACACAAACTATAGATGGAAAGAGTTTTCAAAGGTATACTTGGGACTATGGAGTGCAACCAATCCGATTTCACGGCGTCCTAAAAAGGAAATCATTTCTTGGAGGAATTACTTATGGAAAACTTTAATGATGAACCGATACCAAAAAGAAGAAGGAAAAGAAAACTACGCCTAGGTAGAGTCGTAATAACATTAATGACACTCGTTTTCATAGTGGCTGGATTTTATTCCTTTGTTCAATATAATGCAGGTAAATCCATTGCAGAAGGGAATCTGATTGATCCTGGTTTATTTAAAGGCGACGCAATCCACCCTAAATATCCTTCTGTTGAAAACTATTTATTACTAGGAATCGATGATGATGGCAGTGGTAAATCTCGTACAGATACGATGATGGTGTTGTCTTGGGATAAAGGAGATGGGACAATGCATGTCATTTCGTTTATGAGGGATATTTATGCCGAAATTCCAGGCTATAAATCGTATAAGCTAAATACTGCATACTATCTGAATGGCGTTCAAACTGCTAAAGACACAATTACTGGTATGTTCGGCATTCCGATTCATCATTATGCAGTTGTTGATTTTAATAACTTTGAATCGATTGTTGATATCGCATTTCCAAACGGAGTTGAAATTGACGTTAAAAAAGAAATGTCTGAGTATATTGGAGTTACATTAATGCCAGGGAAAAAAAGACTGAACGGTCAAGAATTACTTGGTTATGCTAGATTTCGTGCAGATAGTGAAGGAGATTTTGGACGCGTAGCACGTCAACAAGAGGTATTGTCGGCTATGAAGGAAGAAGCAATGCGACCAGGAATGATTGTTGCCGCCCCTAAACTTGCAGGAGCAATCTCTGGATTCGTATACACTGACCTTTCTTCTAAAGATGAAATTTCACGAGCAATCTCACTTATACTGAAAAAAGGTGCTGAGATACAGACGATGACAGTACCTATCGAAGGTACATATTCATTTAAGACATATTCTCACGCGGGTTCAGTTATCGAGCTTGATAAAGAAAAGAATAAAGAAGCGATTTCTGACTTTCTAAATTTACCCCTGAATTAACAATACTCTAGTGAAGGTGGAATAGAGATGGATGTAAATAATGAAAAGCAATCACAAAGAAATGGCAAGTTTACTACTAATATCATTAGTTTTCTTGGTGGACGCAACACATTATTCATCTTAGCATCAATCCTGCTAATCGGACTTATAATTCTAGTTTTCGATCAAATATCATTTGTATTCTATCCACTTAAAGTCTTTTTTTCTACTGTTGTTTTACCAGTTATCCTGGCAACCATATCCTATTACTTGTTGCGCCCCATTTTACGATTGCTCGAAAGATTACGCATTCCAAGAATTTGGGGAATATTGATTATTTTCTTAGGCGCGATAGGGTTAATTACATTGCTTACATTTCTAGTTTTGCCTTTTCTAAAATTACAGTTTACTAATCTTGTTGATGATTTCCCAACATATTTCAAAGAATTAATGATTACAATCGATAACTTCTTAAGCGCTTCATTGTTCTCCTCTTATTATGAAGCGCTTAATATAAATATTCCTGTCTTAATAGAAACACTTCCCGCAAATATAGGAAATATTTTTACTGATACAATTGGAGGTATCGCTGTCGGTGTTACTTCTTTTGTATCAGCATTAACCGGATTTATTCTTGCAATTGTAACAGTACCTTTCATCTTGTTTTATTTGTTAAAAGATGGCGAAAAGCTTCCGCAGTACTTTTTAAAAATATTGCCACCACGTATGCGAGATGATGCGAAAAACATTTTAAAAGATGCAGATCACCAAATTAGTTCCTATATACTTGGCCAGATTTTAGTAGCTATATCTATTGGTATAATGGTTTCGATTGGCTTTAAAATCATCGGTATGGAGTATGCTCTATTGCTAGGGGTTATTGCCATGTTTACAAGTGTAGTTCCTTACCTAGGTCCACTCATCGCAATTACACCTGCTGTTATTATTGCGATTGTATCTTCACCTTGGATGATTGTTAAGTTGGCAATTGTATGGACAGTTGTTCAATTAATCGACGGGAAATTTATATCTCCTCAAATAATGGGGAAATCACTTCAAATCCACCCGATTACGATTATATTTGTACTCTTAACTGCAGGCTCTATTTTCGGTGTGCCAGGGGTAATTTTGGGAATCCCTGGATATGCATTACTAAAAGTTTTTGTGACACACTTATTTAAGTTGTATAAAGGACGTTACAATAAGTATGAATCAAGCTCGGTTTTTTATTATGAAGATACTGATATTCCTAAACTTTAAGTCTAGTTATGAAAACAAAAGGTCGTAAAAACGAATAACGCTGTTTTTGTTGGATTGCTACTTGTCTAAGGTGTACGCACTCGTATAGCCCGGGTGCGTTTTTTATATGTATAATAAAAAGCAAACTGGCAGGGGGAATAGGCAATGGATAAAATGGTTCCGATTTTTCATTCTCTATCAAAAAGTCTTTATAATATACAAAAAAATAGTTGTGAAGATATTTCAGTTGTTCAGAGTTCGATCTTGTATCAGATTGACAAACATACAAAAGCCTCTATGCAAAAAGTGGCGGAGACTGTAGGAATGGATATTACGACTTTTTCAAGACAAATTGGAACGCTAGAAAAGAAAGAGTATGTAACTAGAACCCCATTAGAAGAAGATCGACGCATAAACATATTGTCGTTAACTCGAAAAGGAAAAGATGTTGTTGTTGCAATGAACGACCGCATCTCGTTGACGCTCGAGAAAGAGTTTAGTTCTTTGAGTGAATTTGAACGTGAAATCGTAAAACTTTCTATGAGTCTAATGGCGAAAAAGCTACGAAAAGGTGACTGACCAAGAATGAATAATCAGAAGAAAGACAATGCTTGCACCTTGCAAACAAGATTCCGAAAGATTGGTTGCAAAGTGCAAGTGTGGTCAGATTGTTTATTACAAGTTAAAAAAGTGAGTCTAGAGACACTTGATTCCTATGAACATTAACTCATCGTTTGCAAGTTGCAACTAAGTTTTTAACGATTCAAGTTGACATAACTATATTATGTTGCTTACGGAGGCATAATCTCTTACAGGCTTTACCTGTAGATTATGCTTTTTAAAATGTATAACCCTAAATTCATTATTATTTTTATAAAAAGAGCCCTGGAAAAAATGTTTTACGAATAAATACGTCACTTTTCCATATTCCATCATTTAATAAAGAGAACGAATAAGTTTCTTTAAAGGGGTGGATGGGTGTGACGAAAAGAAACAGAGGCAAAATATTAAATAAGCTACCTTCAAGCGGACGGGGATCCTGTCCATTATGTACGAGAGGCGGAGTTAAGTTATTGTATACCTGAAAAACGGATTCAAATGAGGTCGTTCAAGTATGCAAGTTCTGCCGAGAAAGAGACCACCAAGTGCATCAATGAGGACGGAACTCTTATCAAAAGTACATCACCAAAGTCTTTAAGTGATGTACTTTTGTTTTACCTTCACTATTTAAAGAGTACTTTTGGATTTCTACACTTTTTTTCGTATGATAAAGTTATCTTCGAGCAACAACCAGTTTTGTGGAAATGGATAACCAAGCACCCAGTAACTGATTCCTCGTAATTTGTACTCTTTTACGATGTTAAACTTCGCTTGTGCGCTACGCGCATCTTCAAACCATACTTCATGTTCACGACCTTCTTCATCTAAATATCTGAAATAGGGAGACTCAGCAACCGACTCATATTGAATCGCTACTTTATTCTTTATCGCTCTTCGCAAAGCTTCTTGCTGACTGAATGTTTCTGCTTCCTGTCCGTCCTTATGGGGAAGTAGCCAATCGCGTGCATAAATTTGAAAGCCGAAAAGGATTTTATCTCTTGGTATTACTGTCACAGCATAATCAAGAACTCGTTTTATTTCATTGAGTGGTGAAATTGCTTGAGGAGGGCCCAGTCTATACCCCCACTCATAGGTCATCAAGACAACAAAGTCTACGATTCTTCCATGTGCTTCGTAATCATGCGCCTCATATAACAGACCTTTTTGATCGCCACTAATCTTTGGTGCCAGAGCCGATGAAACAAAATAGCCCTCAGGATGTAGCTTTTCCACAGCCAACTTTAGAAACTGATTGTAATTTTCACGATCTGCTGGGAAGACGTTTTCGAAATCAACATTTAAGCCCTTATACCCTTTTTCTTTCATGACAGTTAGAATGTTTGCAAGTACTTTCTCCTGCAACTCCCGACTCGATAAGACAGTATGTGCAAGATTGGATCCAGCAGTAGTCGCACTGAAATTCGTTATGGCCATTACAGGAATAACCTTTTCTGCGGCGGCAACTTTTAAAAGTTCACTATCATCTAAGGTTGTTAACTCACCATTTTCATTTATGCCATAAACAAATGGCATGAGATAAGTCATGTCTGCGCCTACTTCTTGAACTTCTTTCGCTCCTGTTTCACCTGCATTGATAGTATACGCATTCACATCAATTACTGGCTTGGGAAGAGTGTTTTGAGCCTCTGTAGGGATTACAAGTGCCTGACCGACAACTAGCTCATTTGGATATTCTAATGCATTTGCTTCAATAATTTTATTGGTTGTTAACCCGTAGTGGTGGGACAGGGCGGATAATGTATCTCCTTTTTGTACTACATAAACCTGCACATCGTTTCTCTCCTTGTAATTCAATTCGATACACAAAAGAGCAGAAGTCATTACCATTGAAGCATAATATACATTCGGCAACATTCCCCTAGACGTTCCGAGTTGTCTAGTTCAATTCGAATACCAGATGGAGTGAAAGATGCTTTCACTTTTGATGTAATTCCTGTGGAGGTTATTAACTTCTCTACATTTTCTGTGTTTGAAAGTTGGGCTTCATTCATAAGTTTTACTGCAAAGTCGTCAGAATCTGCGATTTTTTCTATTAATAAATTAGCTTGACTCATTAACTTTTTAAACCTTCTGACAGACACATGAAACTTTTTCGTATCAACGTGTGGGAAAACACTCAGGGAATTGGTATCCAAATTCTTTTGGAGATGTAAATAATGCAATTGGAATACCTCCTTTTTATCTATACTATGTCTAATAGGATGAATAGAATGTATTTAAGAAATATATGATAGCGAGAGTATGTATAAATTAGTGAATGGGATAATTCACAATGAAATACCCCATCCTTGAGTTTTCACTCGCTAGATGGGGTATTTCACTTGATTACTTATTTGAATGCAACCTAAGGGATGAAACTTAATAATTTATTTCGTTAATTGGTTTAACCGCTTCTCTAATCGATCTCGCCAATCACTGGCTAATTCTTGTACGCTTAACACTTTATTTATCCCTTCACTATCCGTTCGATTGTGAAAGTATATTTGATTGGCATAGGAAACTGATACACGACTTGGATGCGGATTGATTAAAGTGATCTTGGAATCTCTTCTAACAGTTCCTTCCTCCAATACGCGACATAGATAACCCGTATATCCCGTCTCTATAATTCTTGCAAGAAGGAGAGGGATTTGTGTTCGCTTTGTAATTGTACTGCAAGGAATTCTACCTTGTGTAATTTGAATAAGCGCATCACCCAAACGAAAGGTGTCGCCAATATGGACCTGATGCTCATTCATATTCGTCACTGTAAGATTTTCTCCAAAGGCGGAGTGGGGGAGGGTAGTCTCAAATTCTTTATTCCAAAGCGAATAATGTTCTTGTGAATACACACATACTGCACGATCTGGACCGCCGTGAAAACGTATATCAGCAACACCATCACCTTGAAACCCCTGCTTTGTTAAGAAAGCTTCTTCAACAGTATCCTTACAAATAGCAGATTCTATTTCTTTTCCATTAGCGTAATCCATTTTTTTCGGTAAACCTATCGAAAAATTAATTAGTTTAATCATAATAAGCATAAACTCACTTTCCATTAGGATGTTTAAAACGTTCTAAACACTCTTTGCATATGCATGTTTTTCGTAAATGATCTACCGGAATTATTTCGAAGATATCCTTTGGGAATACCTCTTTGCTGCACCAACAAATACCGAGTGATTTATCCGTTGAGTTGCAGCAATTGTTATTTTGAAGACAAAGTGGACAGTATTCCATACTTTTTAAATTTGTAGGCAAGTTCTATCACCTTTTCTAATATATATAGTAGAAGCAATCTTTGATTCTTTTAGTATAACAGAAGTTCATTCGTATTCTTTACCTAATTTTAACCTTTGAATTTTATAATAAACAGACTACGATAAAAGAGGAGTGATCTTATGATTCAAGAGGTATTTAAACAGAACCTAATACTGGTACTTATAGCGCCTGTTGTTGCTTCTGTCGTTGCTTCTGTCGTCTTTGTATACTTATTTATGACTATTCCAGATTTTCCATTATGGGCAGCGCTTTTTTTCTTAATACCAATCATACTTTTAATTGCCGGTCTTCGAACAAAACTGATAGTAGAAAAAGACACACTGTTTTTTCAACGAGTTTTCGGCAGTGACAAAGCAATGGTGATGGATGTAGCTCATTTTGCATCAAGAGTAGACGTAACCTATGATAGTGATAACAAATCGAGTTCCAAGTTAGTTGTCGATGTGCACGACAAAACAGGTAATCGCCTTTTCTCATTTCCCGCAAATCTCATTAAAGGGAATAATAGACGGCGGTTCGAAGAAGTGATGACATCTGTTAATCCAGATATTAAGTTTGGTTGGACAACATTTAAAACCTTAGATAGATAATGTGTAACGATAAGTAAATATTGAAAGTACCAAAGGGATTCCATATTAGGAATCCCTTTTTGGTATACTTATACAATCAGAATATCAAAAGGAGCAATTCTTATTGAATAGGCGGCGCTCTAGCTAAAGAGGATTATATGTATAAAAGGGGTAATCAAATGAAGCTTATCATTCCTAAAGGCTGTAACAATGCACCTAGGAAACAAATAGTTTTAGACTTTACCGTTGCTGTATTAATGAAACAAAACGACGTCATAACAGAGTATGCGGATGAAACAATCGTATGGTGGAATATAAAAGACAATACAAAAATAGAAGGTCGTTCTTCATTAAGTTCTGCTTGGCAATCTACTGATAATGATCTTATTGACGTTATCGAAATTTACCAAGTAATAACTCACGGAAAATTTGCTTCAGTAAATGGATTGATTTCATTAACAAATGGTTCGAAAATCGATTTCTGTGATGTATATACGTTTAGCAGTGCTGCAAAATCTGGAAGAGTTATGGAAGTTAAGTCATACAGAGTCTAATTTCCAAAAAACATTGTTACGTATACTAACATAGGCGAATAGCCATTTTATAAGGTTTCTTTGGTTTCAAAATAACTTTAAAGTCTTATCTTCATTCTAAATATGCCCTTTTTGACAACTTGAACATTTGTTCGTATAATTAAGTGAGACTTATATTAATACGATAAACATCAAGTAGGGGAGGGCGAAGAATGGCAAGAAATCCCGGAATGACAGATGATGTAATCATTAAAATGTACAAGAGTGGTATGCCTTTTAAAGAAATGGCTCCAATCGTTGGGATTTCTGACCGAGGCATTAGAGATATCATGTACAAACACGGCGTGCCTATGAACCGTAAACAATATTCAGGACAACCAAGAAAGAACAAAGTAAATGAAGATTACTTTAAAATATGGTCTCATGAAATGGCCTGGGTGTTAGGACTATTTATTACAGATGGCCATGTTAATAACAAACTTCACACAATCTACTTTTCACAAAAAGATGAGAGAATACTTAAGTTAATTTCAAAATATATGGAAGCAGATTACATTCTAGCTCCTACTGGATCAACGAGAAATACACCTACATTAATTATTAATTCGAAGATAATAAAAAGTGATCTTGAGAAACTAGGTATTGGACCGAACAAATCAATGACAATAAAATTTCCGAATGTGCCAGATGAATTTTTATCTTCATTTGTTCGTGGTGTAATTGACGGGGACGGCTGGGTACAGAAAACAGGATATGTAATGAACATTACAACTGGTAGTAAAATTTTCGCTACTGAACTATTAGCATTATTTAAATCTTGGGAATTAAGATCCGAAATAACTAAAACAACTAGTCAAACAGGTCGCACAATTTATCGTACCTGGGTAAAAGGAAAAAATGATTTACCAAAACTCGCAAAGATAATATATCATAATATTTCATCTGATAATTATGTTATTGATAAAAAAATAAGAATGTCTCAACGACTGGACCAATAGAAAGGGAGAATTATTACTATGTGGAAAATGGTAAATGGAAAACTCGTACAAACAACTGATCAATCTAGAGTTAAGTTTAGAACAAACATTAGTGAAGAAGTTTTAGAAAAATTAAAGGTTATAGCTAATGAAAATAATACGCATGTTAATTACTTAATAGAAACAGGTTTAAAAGCCGTTTTAGAAAAAGATACAATATTATTCGATAAAAACTTAAGACCTAAAGATAGAATACAATTCAAAACAACATATGATAAAGAGTTGCTTGAAGATATTAAGAAATTTGCAAAACAAAACAACTATTTTTTAAACGATGTAATTGAGTACAGTGTAAATTATATTGACATTGATAGAAGCAAAAATAGTAGTTATAAACACAGGGTGGAGTAGAACAAGTAATTACTCCACCCCATAGAACGCCCCGAACATAATATAAATTATCGGAAGCTGCATATCATTCATAAGTATACTAGAGATAGTGAGATAAAACGAATAAAACCAATAAATCTATATGGATAAATTGTTGTGTGTATTTGCTGATTTGGTTAGCAAATTGCTGAGTCTAAAGTAATGATTCGCCGATAAGTTTGTTCTAGGCGTCGATATCTGCTCGTTGATCGTCGATAAATCCAACGAATATGACGATATCATCCGACTGAACGCCGATATACAGTGCTGAACCGCCGATATCCATTATCTTACTTAATCTAAACCAATACTTTCCGTACAATCAAAAAAACGATCCATTCTCTATGAATGAATCGTTTTTTGTTATTACTAGATTACTTAAATAGCTTCAGCTTGTGGCTCATCCAGGTTAATATTTCGCTTTTTCATTTGGACAAAAAATAATGCTGTCAAACTTAGGCTAATTACACCGAATACAATAACTACCAGTTGCAGTCCAATGATATCTAGCAAAGCTCCAGCGGATAGTAATACAACTTGGAATACTAAACGTTCTAACATGTTTCGAAACGAGAAAAATCTTCCATGAAACTCTTTTGGCATTTGCTTTTGAAAAATCACCATTGCTGTTGGGAAAAAACAACCTAATGCAAAACCTAATACCGAAAACGCAGTCAGTGTTATAACTGTACTTTCAGCAAAAAAGAGCATAAATTCAGCTACAGCTACCATTGTTGCAAAGAAGAATAAAATGGTCGTTGTTTTCCACTTCTTCCCTATATATTTAACAACAAAAGCTCCTAGCATGAAGGCAATTCCCTCAAATGTGTAGACGAGTCCTTTAATAGAGGCAGAATCTTGTATTTCACTTAAATTTATTACAATCAGATTAAATGATCCAATAAAAAGAAGTGGAATTAACGTCATAACAAGAGTCATACCAACTGCTGGGTAGGCTTTGAGTACTGGAAATACTTCCATAAAGCCCCCACTGTTTGACAAGTTCCTTACTCGGGCCTCGCTCCCCTTCTCTTCATCGATTTTCAGCATCATTGTAAAGAAAAACAATGCCGCATATGCGATCATTGAAGCTACATAAAGTGAGGTTAAAGACCAATACACAAGCATTATTCCTGCAAGTGCCGTACCTAAAACACGAGAAATTGTTGCAACGTTCATATGCAAACCATTCATCGTTAATAATTCTTTATCTTTAACAATTAATGGGATCGTCGATTGCAATGCTGGGAAATAAAATGTGGCCGCGAGCTGAATACTAATCAAATATGCAACCATCCACCATATTGAACCCGTGGCTATTGCGATAAGCATGAAAACTGTACTCAGTAACCTTCCTAAGCCAGATATGATAAGCACGGTTTTCTTCCGGGAGCGATCAATCACTTTACCCGCGAGTGGTCCTACTAGTAATCCTGCTAGCAATCCGAGAGACAATATTAAAGCTTTCACAAAGTCTGATGGAATTTTTTCTTGCATAAATTCAAGATTTCCAATAACTCCGGTCCATAATCCCAATCCTGCAATCATTTCACCTGATAAAATGATCCATATGTTTCTGTTTTTCCACATACATCTATCCCCGTTCTATTATTTCGCTTATCGAATTAGTATAAATGAGTAGAGAAAAAAAGTCACGAGGCAGAACTCTCGTGACAATCAATATTTTATATTTAATTTTCGATGATAGCTTTTGGATCCTTATATATGTGAGTTATATTGCCATCTGTTTTCTCATCTGCTATAAAACTTCCGTTTGAATAGCGATCCACAGGCCTTAATGATCCTGCTAACACTGGTATCTTATGATCTTTTTCTGACGCAAGTACGATTATTTCATCATTTGTAACGATTTTAGCGCCTATCACACGGTGTGGGTTGGACTTTAACTCTTTCAACACAACAACACCACGTTGAGCTCTTGAGGCTGGCTCAAATTCTTTTAAGCCCATTCGTTTAACTGAGCCACGTTGAGTAGCTAGTACGATGGATGTACTTGCCTCATCACCAACAACTTCCATAGCTACGAGTTGGTCATCTTTTTTCAAGTTGATGCCTCTGACACCTGCTGTCCGAATTCCTGTAACTGCAATTTCAGACATCGGGAAACAAAGTGCATATGCTTGATGAGTAAAGAGAATAATATTTTCATCGCCTCGAATTAACTTTGCGTCAATCATCTCATCTCCTGCTTTGATACCCATACCCCGAAACGTTCTTGTAAAGCGTTTTACTGGATAATCCGCAAGCTTTGATTGTTTAATTAAACCATTTGCAGAAACGGTTACGATTTGAGCTTCCTCATCAAAATTCTCAAGACCAATCACCGCTATAATAGATTCGTTTTGCTCTAATGGAATGATACTTGAAATATGTTGACCAAGGTCTCTCCATCGAATGTCAGGCAGTTCATGAACTGGTTGATACATATAATTACCTAATGAAGTAAACAGCAGGAGATGATGCTGTGTGTTCATTGGTGACTCGTACAACATAAAGTCTGATTCTTTCATATCATGTCCAGTTCCGTTCGATGCACTGTATGAGCGAACGCTCGTGCGTTTAATATAGCCATCTTTAGTTACAGAAACAACTACTTCCTCACTTGGAACTAAAATATCCAAATCAACTTTAATTTCTTCGATTTTACTTTCAATGTCTGATCTACGTGGCTCTGCAAATTGCTTTCGGATAGCCAGAAGTTCTTTTTTAATGACATTAGAAAGTTTTTTATCACTTTTCAATATTGCGTCGAGTAATTCGATAGATTTACGAAGTTCCTCATCTTCTTTCTGTAATTCAGTAATATCTGTATTGGTCAATCTATAAAGTTGCAAGGATACAATCGCTTCAGCTTGGATTTCTGAAAAATCGAAGCCTTTGATTATATTATTCTTTGCATCTCTCTTATCTTTAGATGCACGGATTGTTTTAATGACTTCGTCTAAGACAGACAAGGCCTTCATAAGACCTTCAACAATATGCAAGCGATCTTTCGCTTTACCAATATCAAAACGTGTTCTGCGCGTAACGACATCTTTTTGATGGCCGATATAAGCATCGAGAAGCATTGGAAGCGACATTAACATCGGTCTGCGTCCAGAAATTGCAATCATATTAAAGTTGTAGGTAACTTGTAAGTCCGTATTTTTCAGCATATATTGCAAGATACCATTCGCATCTGTATCTTTTTTAAGTTCAATAACTACTCTTAGACCTGTTCGATCTGATTCATCACGAACTTCTGCGATACCGTCTAGTTTTCGGTCGAGTCGTAGCTCGTCCATACGCTTTACCATATTCGCCTTGTTGACATCATAAGGTATTTCAGTAATTACGATTTGTGATTTTCCACCTTTTAGCGGCTCAATAAAGCTTTTTGCACGAATAATACATCTACCTTTACCCGTTTCATAGGCTTGTTTAATGCCATCTGTCCCTTGGATTGTTGCTCCTGTAGGAAAGTCAGGCCCTTTTATAACCGTCATTAATTCGTCTACAGATACATTTGGCTTATCCATACGCATTAATACAGCATCTAGAACTTCATGTAATGCGTGTGGTGGAATATCTGTTGCATATCCAGCAGATATTCCTGTTGAACCATTGACCAATAGATTTGGAAATCTTGAAGGCAATACAGTTGGCTCTGGTTCTGTCTCATCAAAGTTTGGTATGAAATCAACCGTTTCTTTTCGAATATCACGAAGCATTTCTCCAGCGATTGCCGACAATCGTGCTTCTGTGTAACGCATTGCTGCTGCAGAATCACCATCTACGGAACCATTGTTTCCATGCATTTCAATCATCATATGACGAAGTTTCCAGTCTTGACTCATCCTTACCATAG
This sequence comes from Sporosarcina sp. CAU 1771, assembly GCF_054482775.1. NCBI lineage: Bacteria > Bacillati > Bacillota > Bacilli > Caryophanales > Caryophanaceae > Sporosarcina > Sporosarcina sp. CAU 1771. The sequence continues at coordinate 17,770 of NZ_JBTLRN010000027.1, forward strand.
CTTCATAAACTGAAGAGTCACCATGAGGATGGTAGTTACCAATTACGTTACCGACCGTCTTTGCAGACTTTCGAAACGCTTTTTCATGTGTGTTCCCTTCATGAAACATTGCATATAGAATACGTCTTTGAACCGGTTTTAAGCCATCTCTAGCATCAGGTAATGCCCGATCCTGAATAATATATTTACTATACCTTCCAAATCGATCGCCTACTACTTCTTCTAAGGAAAGGTCTTGAATACGTTCAGTTCCTGTCACTCAAAATCCCCCTCAACATGTATAAATTCATTGTCTAATATGTTGTGATCTTCGGATTGTCCAAAATCAACATTCTCTTCGATCCAACGACGTCTTGGTTCTACTTTATCACCCATAAGTGTAGTAATTCGACGTTCAGACCTTGCTCCATCATCAATAGTAACTCGAATAAGGGTACGGGTTTCGGGATTCATTGTAGTATCCCATAATTGATCGGCATTCATTTCCCCTAGACCTTTATATCGCTGGATTAGGTAATTTGCTCCTACTTCTTCAATTGCTCCTTCTAAATCGGTTTCAGTCCAAGCATAAGCAAACTTTTCCTTCTTTCCGACTCCTCTAGAAACTTTAAAGAGTGGTGGGAGCGCAATAAATACTTTTCCTGCATCCATTAGCGGTTTCATATATCGGTAGAAAAATGTCAGAAGTAGGACTTGGATATGAGCTCCATCAGTATCCGCATCGGTCATAATAATGATTTTATCGTAAGCAATGTCTTCGACTGAGAATTCTGAACCAACACCGCCGCCTATTGCATGAATTATCGTATTGATTTCTTCGTTTTTCAATATATCTTCCAACTTGGCCTTTTCAGTATTCAGAACTTTACCACGTAATGGTAATATCGCTTGGAATACTCGGTCCCGACCTTGTTTTGCGGATCCTCCAGCAGAATCACCCTCGACCAAATACAATTCATTTTTTGCTGCATTTCGTGACTGAGCAGGTGTTAATTTTCCTGAAAGAAGTGTGTCCGATTTTTTTCTTTTCTTCCCAGATCTTGCATCTTCACGTGCTTTTCGCGCAGCTTCTCTTGCTTGCTGTGCGCGGATTGCCTTTCGGACAAGCGAAGCACTTAACTCCGCATTTTCCTCTAGAAAGTATAATAGTTTTTGAGAGACGACTGAATCCGTTACGGTCCTTGCTTCGCTTGTTCCTAGTTTCCCTTTGGTTTGACCTTCAAATTGAAGTATCTCCTCAGGAATTCGGACAGATATGATTGCAGAAATTCCTTCACGAATATCTGATCCATCTAGGTTTTTATCTTTTTCTTTAAGCAAGCCAGTTTTTCTGGCGTATTCATTAAAAACACGTGTCATAGCAGATCTTGCACCGGTTTCGTGTGTACCGCCGTCTTTTGTCCGAACGTTATTGACGAATGAAAGAATCGTTTCAGAGTATCCGTCACTAAATTGGAATGCATACTCTACTTCAATCCCGTCAGATTCTCCTTCTAGAAATGCAACTTCGTGAAGTACGTCCTTTTCTTCATTTAAATAGGATACAAATGCTTCGATTCCTGTTTCATAAAAGAAAGTCTCTTCTTTCTCTGAGCTTTCTTCAATTAGGTTAATTTTTAGGCCTTTTAAAAGAAAGGCGGACTCGCGTAGACGTTCACTGATCGTCTCATATTGATATTTTAACGTCGAAAAAATCGTTGGATCCGGTTTAAAATGGATCAACGTTCCTTTTTCACGTGTTGTACCGATTTGTTCAAGAGTTGTGGCTGGCTTGCCGCCATTTTCAAATCGTTGACGAAACTTCTTTCCATCTCGGAAAATAGTTACGACCAACAACTCCGATAGGGCGTTTACAACTGCAGCACCAACCCCATGTAGTCCACCACTCGTTTTGTAGCCCCCCTGGCCGAACTTTCCACCAGCATGAAGTATCGTTAATATAACTTCAACTGTAGGCTTCCCTGTCTGATGAATCCCTGTTGGCATACCGCGACCGTAGTCACGTATCGAAACACTTCCGTCAGAATGAAGAGTTACATCTATTTCTGAGCCATGTCCTGCCAAAGCTTCATCTACAGCGTTATCTACAATTTCATAAACGAGGTGATGCAAACCTCGAGTATCTGTAGATCCTATATACATACCAGGCCGTTTTCGAACTGCATCTAATCCTTCAAGAACTTGTATTGAATTGTCATCGTATGTGTTCATTACTTGTTTTTTTGACAAAATGCCGCCCCCATCAAACGAATGTTCTTTATTATATAATCGTACTGCTTCCTTTAAAGGTTGTCAAATCAACGTTTAACGAAGTCTGCTGAATTAATTGTATAGAACCAAATCAAATATTGCAATGAAGAGAGAAAATAATGGGTATTGAGATTGAAGAAATCCATTCCTATTTTCAACAAAAGATGCATTGTCGAGCGCACTTCGTTCTGATAGACTAAAAGCATAATATGGCTCGTAATAAAGGGGTATAAAATGGAACTCATACTAATATTATTAATTGCATATGTACTCGGCTCGATTCCATTCGCCTTATGGGTGGGGAAAGTTTTCTATAAAATTGATATACGTGAACATGGCAGCGGCAACTTAGGAGGAACGAATACTTTTCGAGTTTTAGGTAAAAAAGCTGGGTTACTTGTTACTTCCCTAGATATTCTAAAAGGGACAGCAGCAACCCTCTTGCCAATGTTGCCTTTGTTTGACACGATTGGCATCAACCCACTCCTTATAGGGCTGTTTGCGGTCGTTGGCCACATGTATCCGATCTTTGCTCGATTCAAAGGCGGGAAAGCTGTAGCGACATCAGGTGGAGTTATACTTGGCTATAACTGGCCTTTCTTCGTCTTCGTTCTAATCGCGTTTTTCATTTTCTTGAAATTAACGAAAATGGTTTCATTATCCTCCATGCTTGTTTCAATTGTAGGATTTATTTATTCAGTTTACTATTTCACAGTTACTGGGGATTATTTCTTAATGATTGCTGTTGGAAGCTTTGCTGCTTTTATTTTTTATAGGCATCGAGCAAACATCTCAAGAATAAAAGCCGGGACTGAGCCTAAAGTAAAGTGGTTGTAGTATACTTTATTCATACTCACTCAAAGGCAGGTGGTCTACATGAAAATTATCATTTCAAAAGATGCGCAAGACTGGTTCGAAAATGAAATGGATGTTGTGCCAGGTGATGAAATTCGGTTTTTCGCGAGATACGGTGGATCTAGTCCACTTCACGAATCGTTTTCCCTAGGGGTTACAAAGGAATCACCGGACGAGGCAGTAATTACTACAGAGCAAAATGGGGCAATTTACTACATAGAAAGTCGAGATCAATGGTATTTCCTTGAACATGACCTTCATGTAAATGTAGATTTAAAACTTGGTGAACTTATTTATTCTTATGAACAAAATAGCTGAAACCTAGAAAAAGCGTGCTACTTTGCACGCTTTTGTCTTTTATAAGCTTTTATTGAATTCATAAATAGGATTGAAGCGCTTTTTTATCTATTTTACCAACATGAGTTTTTGGCATTTCTGGTATCACAATTATTTCTTTCGGTATTTTATATTTACCAAGAAACTTTTCACAATGTACAAACGCCTCAGAGCAATTGAATGAAGCACCCTCTACTTTCGTAATAAATGCAATGACAATCTCTCCCCACCGTTCATCTTTTTTTGCAATGACCGCAACTTCATTAATCGATTCAAAGTTACTTAAACACTGCTCAACCTCTTGTGGATACACGTTTTCTCCACCGGTAATAATAATCTCTTTTTTTCTACCTACAATAAAATAATCGCCGTCTTCATCATATTTTGCTAAATCACCCGTACGTAGCCATCCATTTTCTAACGCTTCCGCCGTTACCTTCTCATTATCCCAGTAATAACTAAACACATGTGGACCTGTTATGTACAGTTCTCCAATCTTATTCACTTCACATAAATCTCCATTTGTATCTACTACCTTTACGGAGTTTAGTAGCATAGCTTTACCAACAGACCCCATTTTTTTATATGACTCTTCCGGTCGTATAAAAAAATTATTAGGTCCAGCTTCTGTTAAGCCATACCCTTCTTTAAAAGGATGTCCCTTTTTATAGAACTCTTTATATATAGTTGTTGGACATGGAGCTCCTCCTGATAAGAACGCCTTCATTGATAAAAATTTACTTTCGTGAAAATAGGGATGTTTAATCATCGACTGATACATTGTAGGGACAAACAGCGAAATCGTCGCGTTGTACTCATCCGTTGCCCGCATCGCCTCTTCAGCATCAAATTGATTGCCGATGACAACCTTCCCACCCGCCATAAGAACAGGGATAGCGAGTGCATTAATGCCGCCTGTATGAAAAAGTGGCATATAATTAATTGTTGTGTCGGTTTCTGTTATCCCCCATGTAGCAATGGTGTTAAGGGCATTCGAATTTACTGCGTCAGTAGACAGTACAACACCTTTAGGCTTACCCGTAGTCCCGCCTGTATAAATCATCATCCATGGCTTTCCTGTATTCACTTTTTTGTTACCAACGTCTAATACATCGAAATTTAAAGTCCCGACAGATTCCAAGGAGGTTGCCTTGTTGACGCCTAAATCCAAAACAAGATCCTTGTAGTTAACGTTATAGAGTAGTTCCGAGGGTTTGCAGTCTTGCAATAAAGTAGAAATTTCAAAAGCGCTTAATCGCCAGTTAATCGGCACATAAATCAATTCTTTAAGTTCGCATGCAAATAGAACTGCAAATAACTCGGGGGAATTTGGTGCTATAATTGCTATCCGTTCACCTTTGGAATAACCTTCGGTAGAAAAATAGGCAACCCATTGCAAAACTCTATTTTTCAGAGTGGTATATGTCCACGAAATCTTTGTATGAACATCGACAAGTGCAATCTTATTGAGAGAAAGTGTAGCTCTTTTCAGTATCCATCCAGTTTCGTTGAACATGTACTACACCCCCTTACATCATAATTCCGCCGTCGATATGCAAGACATGGCCGTGAACGTAATTGGATTCATCGCTTGCTAGAAATAAATAAGCGTTTGCGATATCTTCGGGATTGCCAAGTCTTTGTAACGATACGACAGATTTCATTTGATCGATTACTTTTTCAGGCATTTTACTAACCATGGCGGTAGAAATGAAACCCGGCGCTACTGCATTGACATTAATTTCTTTGCGTCCGAATTCTTTTGCCCAGGTTTTGGTCATCCCTATGACTGCCGCTTTTGTAGCTGCGTAATTTGTTTGACCAAAGTTTCCGTGAACACCTACCACTGAAGATGTATTAATAATTTTCCCTTGCCCTTTTTCAACCATATAAGGCACAACTGCTTGCGTACAGTTAAAAACACCAGTTAAATTCACATCAAGTACACGTTGAAAGTCTTCAGGTGCCATTTTGAGAAGGGTTGCATCGCGAGTAATTCCAGCATTGTTGATCAATACATCGATTTGTCCATGAAGTTTCAGCGTTTGCTCGACTAAATTTGCTACACTTTCTCTGTCTGCAACATCAACTTGTATGAATGTAACATCTTGATTTTTAGACTTGAAATTTCCCTCTTGTGTTGCCCCAGCTTCTTTGTCGAAATCTGCCATAATGACACGGGCACCTTCTGCTGCGAAACGTTCACATGCCGCAAGCCCAATCCCATTTGCCCCACCTGTTATGATGGCTACTTTATCTTCTAATCTCACTATCCTTCACTCCTCATTCAAAAATACTTCTATATGTTCTTTTAGGGCTCCTAAATCATCAATTAGTGGTGAATGTCCTGCATTGACTAAAGGGACATAAACCGCGCTATCTCCTAAATCTGCAACGATTTCATGCGTCATCTCTTCTGTAATAACATAATCTCTATCGCCTCTTAAAATAAGTACTGGAATCGTAATGTTTTTGGCCTGATTGGTTCCATCTTTTAATCCATTGCTTACTGAACTTATGTTGAAAGTGTTTAAAGCCTGATACACATCCGCTAAATTCCGTTGGGTTAGCATGTCATTCAGGTATTCTTTGTATTTCTCTTCTTCAGGTTGGTTATGTGTATAGATGAGCGCATTCCAAACTGCTTGCAGTCCTTCACGATTTTCAGTGTCATACATTCCTTGTACTGCGATTGTCCTAGCTGGATCTTGTTCTACTTCTTCTATCGTTTGCAGTCGCCTGTCTAAATCTAAGGTGCCATCAACGTTCGAACCGAAAAATGGATACCCGCGTGTAGAAGCGGATGCAAGAAGCACAAGTTTCTGACAAAGTCCCGGATAGTCTACTTCAAATTGCAAACAGACCGCTCCGCCTGTAGACCACCCTATCAAATTGAAATCCTTTAAATCTAGTGCATCAACAAAGCCTTTGAGATCATCTGAAAAATCCTTAATTTGTGTAATACGTGTATGATAGGAAGACCCACCAAAACCACGTAAATCTAACGCATACACCGTATATTTGGAATCGATTGCATCCATTAAAACATCCCAGTGTTTAGACGAAGTCATATTTCCATGGACAAGAAGTATTGTTTCAATTCCACCGTCCTTCTTACGATAAGCGATTGTTTCTCCATTAGTTAAAGCCACTTGTTGAAGTGTCATACCTGATCTCCCCCTTTAGATTTCCCCCATTGTACCGTAATGGCTCCCCATGCATACCCTATTCCAGCACTAACAAGAACCGCGATGTCTCCGTCATGTAATTTCCCTTCCTTTTGCGCTAGCTCGAGCGAAAGGATTTGATCCATTTGACCAATATGACCGTAGTTATGAAGATAAATAGACTTCTCATGGGAAACACCGAGTTCATTTAAAACGAAGTCATGAGCAGATTTTTTCATATGCAAAATCGCTAAGTAATCAATGTCTTGTTGCGAATATCCACTTTTTTCTAATGAAGTACGAACTACTTTTAAAAAGTTTTGCATCGATTTTTGCTCTAGTCTAGCTTTCATTCCAACTGGATCTAGTACATCCAATCGATACAATCCGTTTTGTAAGTCCTCTGGAGTCAGTGGATTCTTTGTTCCACCGACAGGTACAACAACATCTTCTGAAAAAGAACCATCCGTCATTATGTCAGATTCTAATATAATGTTTTCGTGATGATCTCGTTTGAGGATCATAGCTGCTCCACCAGCACCTAAATTAAACATAAAGCGCGTCCGTTCGTTCGTATAATCAATTAAATCTCCGTTTCTATACCCACCAGCAAGTAACACAGTACTCAATGAGGCATCTGACTCCATCATGCTTTTGGCTACTTTCATAGCCATGATCGTCGTCCCACAACGTTGCGCTACATCAAATCCCCAAGCATGGTAGGCTCCAATTTCCTCCTGAATCTTAATAGCCGCAGTCCAAAGAGGATACTCCTTATGTTCTTCTCCTATATAAATGATTAAATCTATATGTTTCGGATCAATATTTCCTTTTCGTAACGCTTCTCTGGCCGCCCATATCCCCATAGCAACCGTGTGATCGTCCTCCCCTGGAATTGGTTTTTCAGTGATCCCCATCTTCTTAGTAACAACTTCAATAGGGATACCGGATAATTTCGCAATTTCTTCAGCGTTTATCTTGGTTTCAGGAATATATACGCCTGTACTGACAATGCCAATCGCCATTACGAAACCTCCTTTGTAGACTCATCTACAGAAACTTTGGTATTCTTCGTTTTTCTTTTCCATAGTTTCTCCCGAATTGTTCCAACGACACCTTTTGGGAAAAAGATGACGACTAAAATGAATGTAATTCCAAAGAAGATAATCCATCTTTCAAAAATAGGATACTCTTTTGCCAGTCCTGATAAATAGTGTTGGGTCAATTCAATTACACCTGCCCCAAGAATGGGACCAATTAGCGTTCCAACACCACCAATTATAGTCATTAGGAGCGCATCCAAGGTGATATCGAGAGACATGACACTCGTGTTAACAAAACGAAGTGAAACCGCATACAAGGAACCTGCTAAACTTGCAACTACACCTGCAACTACTGAAGCGATTACTTTATAATGAAGTGTATTGAATCCAAGAGACAGCGTCCGTTGTTCGTTTTCCCTTACAGCAACGAGTACTCTTCCAAAAGGTGAGTTGACAAATCGACGTAAGAAAAAGTAGACAAGAACTAAACAGAGTAACGTAACACAATAAAACATAATTCGATCCTTAAAGAATTCAGGGGCTTTAAACGTAAAACCATCATTTCCATAAGTTACTGTACGCCATTTTTCGGCTAACACTAAAAACAAACCGGAAATGGCTAAGGTAAACATAGCGAAGAAGTGCGTTTTCAAACGTAACGTTAATAATCCAATAAAGAAACTGACAATGCCGGCAAGTACCATTCCAGCACCTATTGATAAAATGAATATCCCCATGGAAGGGGCGATTTGTTTTAACATAACAGCTGTCGTATAAGCACCAATCCCAAAAAACATCGCGTGTCCGAATGAAACGATTCCTGTGTAACCTAATAATATATCATAGCTCATTGCAAGTATTGAAAAAATAAATATTTGGGTGAGCAATATCGTCCACGTTCTTGAATCTGTAATGAACGGAAGGACCGCAAGTGCAACGATAATGATTCCTAGAAACAAATTATTCCATTGAAAGGTTCTTTTCATGTCGTCACTCCTTTGCTGTGAAAAGACCTTGCGGGCGGAAAATTAATACGATTGCCATAAGAATCATATTGACCGCAAGTGAGAGAACGGGCACATAATAAGCCATATAACTTCCTGTTAGGCCTACTAGTATTGCTGCAATTAATGAACCTGGAAAACTTCCCATACCACCAATAACAACAACGATAAAGGCAAGTATAGCGAATTCCATACCCATTTCTGCATAAATAACTCCTGAATAAGGTGCGAATAAGACGCCGCCTAAAGCAGCGAGTGCAGAACCCGTCATGAAGACAAGTAAGAAAACCCGTTTAATATTAATGCCTAAAGCTTGAACCATGTCTTTATTTATAACTCCCGCACGCACGATAAGGCCAATCTTTGTGCGTTTCAAGATATATTGGAAGATACCAAACACCAAGAAACCAACAATGATGATAAATAGCCGATATTTAATAATGAGTACGTCTCCAAACTCCCAACTTCCTGCTAAATAAGGGGGCACTTTTGCCGCTATTTGATTCGGTCCAAAAACAACTTTCAACATTTCAGTCAAGACCATCATAAATCCAAGTGTTATTAAAATTTGTTGAACATGATTTCCATAAACGGGTCGAATGATTAATTTTTCAGTTACAAAACCAAGAGCAGCCCCTGTTAAAATTGCACCTAAAATACCTAAGAAAAAGCTTCCTGTAGCCCCATAAAACCAGATCCCCGAAAATGCACCCCATGCAAAGAGTCCACCGTGTGCAAAGTTTAACACGCTCATCAATCCGAAAATTAAAGTGAGTCCTGAAGCAAGAAGGAAGATGAGCATGCCTGTTGCCAACCCGTTTATTGTTAAGTTAATAATCAGTTCCATCGTGCAGCCTCCTCATCCAATACCTAAATACTTACGTTTAATTTCCTCATTTTGAACTAACTCTTGCATTTTTCCAGAATGTACTGTTTCTCCATCATCAATGAGTGTGTATGTATCGCCGATACGGCTAGCCATGATGAAATTTTGTTCCACGAGTACGATTGTTGTTCTCTTCTTCATTTCTGTAATCGCTTCCATAACGATTTCAATTACTATTGGTGCAAGACCTTTCGAGGGTTCGTCAATGAGCAGAAGTTTGCTATCATTCACAAATGCTCTAGCCATTGCAAGCATTTGTTTTTGTCCCCCTGAAAGATGTCCTGCATCTTTTTTCCAAAACTTTTTTAAATCAGGGAAAAGCTCTAAAACATAATCTTGCCGTTTATAAGCTTCTTCATTTTCGATTCTCATAGCCACTTTCATATTTTCTTCTACGGACAATGATCCGAAAACACCTTGATCTTCTGGAACATAACCAATCCCTAAATTGGCTATTTCAAAAGTAGCTTTGCGTGTAATATCCTGTTTTTCAAACGTCACCGAACCTTTAGAGGCAGGTGTCAATCCCATTATTGTTTTTAACGTTGTTGTCTTACCAGCACCATTTCGTCCAAGGAGTACACTAACTTCACCCAACCGAGCTTCAAAAGATATTCCTTGTAAAATATGATATTGCTCGATATGGGTATGCGCATTTTCAACTTTCAGCAAGGTTGTCATCGTATAAACCTCCTAAATATGCATTTTGAACGGTTTCATTGTCCATAATTTCTTTAGGGCTTCCATCCGCTAATAACTTGCCGTTAAATAGGACCATAATCGAATCAGACAGATCAAGAATCATATCCATTTTGTGTTCGATTAACAAAATTTTTTTCTCCCCAGTATCTTTAATGTGACGTATAACATCTAGAATTGCAGGTACTTCTTCCAAAGACATTCCTGCCGTGGGTTCATCGAGGAGTAGAACTTCTGTATCAAGCGCAAGCAACATCGCAATTTCTAATTTTCTTTTTTCACCGTGGGAAAGGTCACTAGCAAAAACAAATTCTTTTCCTGAGAGTAGAACAAGGTCCAATAATTCCTCTGCTTTTTCAGTCAACTTTGTATAGCTTACAAAATGTTTAATCATCTGATATCTAATTTTTTCTTTTGACTTAACTGCCAACCTTACATTTTCAAGGACGGTTAAATTCGGAAAGACATTCGTAATTTGGAATGAACGCCCCAAGCCTTTCCGGGTTCTTTCAACTGCAGATGAATTGGATAAAGCTTCACCTCTGAAGTATACTTCTCCTTCCGTCGGCTTTAGTTCTCCACTAATCAAATTGAAAAATGTCGTCTTTCCTGCACCGTTAGGGCCGATAATGGATTTAAAGTGTTTTTCCGGCATTTCAAAATTAACGTGATCAACTGCTGTATGCCCACCAAACTTTATTGTTAAGTTTTCTGTTTTTAATATTGGCTCCATCATTATACCTCCTTACCTATTCCTCTCCATCGGATAAAAGGTGTTTCATCCGATGGAGAGAGACAGGTCCAATGTTCTTGGACTGTTCTCAAAGCTTTTCCGCAATTGCTTATTGTCTAGTCTCCAGCGCCTAGCTGCTCGGGGTCACAAGTCGCAGCTGAGCAGCTAGGCGCTTCAGCTTTTCGTTATTGATTCATAATCGGCGGTTCTGTTTCACTTGGTGATAACTCCCGAATGAGTACGGGTACTGGATAATCTACGCCATCTTGCTTTTCAAGTTTGATAGAGTAGAGAGTTTGAAGTGCTTGGTGGTCTTCTGGACGGAATGTCATTGTCCCTTTAGGTGTTTCAAATGACATACCTTCCATGATTTTAATTAGCTTATTGCCATCTGCATCGCCTTCTGACTTTTTCAACGCTTCAACAATTGAAATTGCCGCAGACATTCCGCCTGGCGTAAAGAGGTCAGGAACATCCCCATTGAAACGTTCCATATGTTCTTTTACAAGCCAATCATTTACTTCGTTGTCTGGAAGGGTATGGTAGTAAACTGTAAATCCTTCCATTCCTACTAGTGGTTCCATAACAGAAAGTGCCGGAATATCAGGTGCGCCAGTTGAAATTTTGATTCCTTTTTCTTGCATCTTTAAGTCTGAGATTTGGTTCCAAGGTGAATTGGCTCCTGCCCAAACTACAAACATATAATCCGGTTTTGCTTCAACAACTTTTTGAAGATTCGAAGTGAAATCCGTTGCTGCAGGATCTGCAAACTCCTCTAGTATAACTTCTGCACCTAGTGCTTCCGCAGCCTTTTTAAATGCCGCAATACCGTCCCAGCCAAATGAATAATCCGGCGCGAAAGTAGCGATTGTTACTCCTGGTGCTGCAATTGCCGCTGCACCAGCTACCGCATCTTGTGAAGAGTTACGTGATGTTCTGAAAATGTATGGGTTGAACTCAGCACCTGTAATACTATCTGCAACTGCAGGTTCTACGACCATAATTTTTTCGTATTCTTCAGCTAGCGGAAGAACGGCTAGTGTATCACCTGAACTTGAAGAGCCAACTAAGAAATCGACCTCGTCTTCTTCAAGTAATTTCGTCGCTTTTTGAACAGCTACTTCTGGTTTTGTTTCTGTATCTTCGAAAACAACTTCAATTTTTTTACCTGCAACTTCCATTGTCCCATTCGTTGCATATTCTAAGCCGAGCTCAAATCCTTGTCGAGTTTGTTTTCCGTATGATTCGAGCGCACCGGTAAGTGAAGCAAGGACACCAATTTTTATTGTGCCTCCTTCTTCAGCAGTTGCATTGTCTTCCTCATCCTCTTTATCATCGTCATTTTCCACGACGTTCTCTTCCTCTTTATCAACTGGCTGATCTTCGTCTTTGCCAGAATCATTGCCGCATGCGACACTTACTACCAAGACAAGCGCTAGTAACATAAGTAACCATAAATTCTTTTTCATGAATAAACCCCTCTCCTTCAAACGAATTTGTAAACGCTTTCTTACTAACTCTTACTCTACAAAACTAGAGTTACAAACTAGTTACAAATTAACATGCAAAGAATTGATGACTAGGATTCATTCATTATTATTTTGTACATTTGCTCCGTCGTTTCCATTGGTTTAAGCAATAGTTCAGCATCCAGGACTTGGACGCATTTGTTATACCACTTCACAGATCCCGCTCGATTACCAAGCTGATAATGTGCAAACATTAATAATCTGTAAGCTTCCTCCCACGTATAATCAATTCGCAGTATTTTTTCTGCCCAATATATTGTTCTTCTAAATTCTTGTAACCTCGTATATGTTTGGGCCAACCTTTCTATCATTTGAATATATAAACCCTCCAGGCTTTCTCGTTCCTTTTCAAGCCACTCAATATCCAATCGTTCTTCAAATAATAGTCCTTTATATAATGATGCCGCTTTTAGAAGCTTTTCGGAAGCTAGTTTCGGATTTTTTTCCTCTAATCCAGTTTTTACATACGCACGAAAACGATCAAGGTCACTTGTAACGAGCGCCATTGGGTTAATCCTGTACATCGTTTGCTTGCGTATGATGAAGAAAGAAGTTTCTCTCGGTGCGCGATAAGGTTCTATGGTTTTTAGTAGTGCGTTCAAAACTACTTTAAAGTCTCGATCCGCAGTTTTTCCATCTGTGTCTCGCCACAGTTCACTAATGATTTCTTCTTTTGAAACATAGCGATTCCGATGCAGTAATAAAAAAACAAAAAGTTCTTTCGATTTGTCTCTTTGCCATTTACGTTCATTCAGTTTATCTAAGCCTAGAGATATCGAAAATGGACCCATTAATTGAACAGTAATTGTATAGCCTGGGTGTGTATTCAATTCTTCTATATTCATGTATCTAGCAATCTTCTTTAATTCATTATTATCCGGCTCTTCATTTGTCGCACGTATAAATAATGGGTATATTTCTTGCATATCAAAAGGACTAAACAGCGTTCTTTTTGTAAGAAAGAAGTGATACTTATAAAGATTACATAGTCTTGCAACCACGACTGCCTTAGACATAAATAATGATGTATCAGTAGTTTTACTGTACGCTGACATCATCCAATAAGAAGCGACCATTTCTCCGTAAGTATCCCCACATTCCTTAAACAAAAGGGTCGCACTATTCGAATGGTGTAGTGATTGGGTATATTCTTTCGAGTAAAAATATACAATTGAAAGGCCGATTTGAATTAATCCTGACAACCATCCGTCATTTACTTTTTCGGTTTCACGTAATCCCTCTTCACCGTATTTAACAGCTTCTAAATAATACCCCTGCATTGCCTTAAGTATAGACAACCCCATTAGTGGTTCAGCCTTACCTCTAGAGACATTGAGTTCATCCATTCGAGCAATTGATTGGAGATAATCTTGTTCAGGAATGATTAAATCATAAGGATCAGCTAAAATCTTCGCATGACCAAGCCGTATCCAACCAACAGCCTCTGCGAACCCAGACTTTTCCTTCACCCCCAACCGGATGCCCTTTAGCGCACTTGTCATAGCCTCTTCAACATCTCCAGTCATTGCGTATATGAGAAAGATTAGCACATCTGTTTCACGATGTGCATCCGGTAAGCTATATTGGTCGGTCATCTTCTCATCCAAAAGCGTTTTAGCTTCGTTCAACTTACCAGTTCTAAGTAATATTCTGGCATCTAGATTCCCTTCGCGAAGTATTTTCGTGCCCATCTTTTCCGCGTCTATCCATTGAGTAGCTTCTTTCGCTTTTCCTAGATTGACAAGATTTTCCGCGAATTGTCTTTTTAACATTTCCATTTCATGAACACTCATTGTCGAACTACTTTGTCCGAGTGCAATCGCTTCAACTAAAAATGGTTTAGCCATCCCAGGTTGGATCGTATCTAAATAAATATGAGCAATTCCTGCATTTGCCCTGCTTGAAAAAAGAGGATCTTCTTTGATTGATGAAAAATTAAGGCACAGTAAATAAGATTGCCTAGCCCTTTCATAAAAAGCTCTGTAACGATGTGCTTCTCCTTCATAATAATAAAGTGAATAATATCTTTCTTTTACGTCTTGAGGTAACTCTTTAAGTGTTTCTAATAACCACTCAAACTGACCGGACTTTATTAGTACCGCCCCAAAATTAGCTGCAGTTTTTCCAATAAACCAATAATCGCCACTCTTAATCGCGTGGAAAAGAGCTTGCGATGGATTACCGGTATAAAAGTTTGTCGCTTTTTTATGGTATTCAATAAATTGTTCTACATCAGTTTCAATCCACTTCTCCTCAAGAAATTGTTGAAAAAGCGAATGGAATCGATATGTTCCTTCTTCAGTAAAGGCTTGAATAAACACATGTTTCTCGGCAAGTTCGAGCAATTGCTTTTCAGCCTCCGCACCGTAAAACTCAGTCACCAATTGTGTTGAAAATACCGGAAAAATAGAAAAAGACAATAACCACATTCGATCTTCTTCCGACATATTCTTGTAAACTTCTTCCGATAAGTAGGAGAATAGCTCATGTAAAGCCGGTTTCAACACGGAAGTAAAAGTGAATTCAGTATCAGACATATGCATAGCCATTAGATTAACGGCAATTGCCCATCCCTCCGTCATTTCCACGATCTTTTCTGCTTCATTTGACGATAAAGGTGTATCAAAATAATCTTCAAAAAAAACGATGATTTCTTCTTCGGTAAAAATAAAGTCTTGTTCTATAATTTCACACAGCTGTGATGTTAACTTTAACTTATTAAGACTTGCCCACCTCGGTCTGTTTCTAGTAGAAATAACAAAGTGAACATGAGAGGGTAAATAGTCAATAATTTTCTCCATCATGTAATTGATGTGAAAAACATGATCAACAAGATGGAAATCATCAATAATAATTGTTATGGGTTCCCCAATTCCACATAATTCATTGATAAACAATGCAATCCATCGATTTAGATCTTCTCCTTTTGGATACATTAATGGTGTTTCCCATTCATCCAGAGAACGTCCAAAGTTTGGTGTTATACGTTCAATACTAAGTTGTAAATGGGTGATAAATGGTGAAATGTCATCATCTTCGGCGGTAACTGTATACCATGAATACATCGAACGGCTATCTGAAAAATAGGATGCTAATCCTGAACTTTTACCATATCCTGCACCACTATGCAAGAGTGTCAATTTAACACGCTCGGATGTTTTTATTTTTTTAATGAATGAGGATCTTCTCATATATGTAGACGTTGGGACCGAAGATATAATTTTTGTTTGAAGAATAGGCATCTGAACCATAGAACCATCCCCTTTAAACTACTAATATCCTTAGTCTAGCACACCAGTATTCAGAATTGGTTGACAATAGTTGTCGAAAGGTCAATAATCCCTGCGAAATGAAGCATTCAAAATTCAGTTTCAGAACCAAAATTTAAAACTCAAAAAGGAGTGTATGTCTCCTCACACACTCCTTTAAGTAAGCAATATAGAATAACTTCAATTTCTAACTAAATTGAATCGAATAATTTGCTCAGTTAATCCTTCATTCAACAAAATATCGTACTCATACTCACCAAACAAATCAAAATGCGGAAAGTGATCTCGCATGTCAATCCACTCTTTTTTTAGTCCGTATTGCTTTCCCCATTCAGCAAGTTTTTCTAAATCGGAACAACCGACCTTCGTAACAGTTTTGGATCCAGGGAAACGATCGTCTATCCAGTAATGTGTTAAAAATGCGATTTCTCCATTGCGAACCGTTTTTTTCCATGCATTCAATTCATCTCTTTTAATTCCAAAAGCCATTAGTCTTTCATTCTTTGTATTTCTTTATATTTGGCGTCCCATACCGGATCTACTTTTTGTAAGGAAACAGGTCGAAACGATTCCTTTTTGACTAGTACATGTTCGGATGTAGCTGTGGCGGCAATTGTTCCGTCTTCGTGAACAATTTCATAGCCATACACAGTCCTTAGTCTTCCATGTGATTCAATCCATGTCCGAACAAGCGCTTTCTGTCCGTATTTCATCGAAGCTTTATACTGGATAGATAAATCGACAACAGGAGATAAATAACCATCCGCCTCTAATTGCGCATATGTGTAACCTAACTCTTTAATAATGTGTGTTCTACCAATTTCCATCCAGACTAAATAGTTTGCATGATATACTACACCCATTTGGTCTGTTTCTGCATATCTGATTTCTACTTCTTTCTCGCTAACAAACATTCTAATCACCTCAATTACTAGTATACAAAAAATCGTTAGAAAAAGATGCTCCACCCATTAAAGGGATGGAGCATCTTCTAATGAATTTAAGTTCTTATGCTTTCATTTTGTCGCGAAGAACCATTTGTAGAATACCACCATGACGGTAGTAATCTACCTCTACGTCTGAATCGAAACGTGCAAGAACGTCGAATTCTTTTACAGAACCGTCTGTTGCAGTTGCAGTTACTTTCAGAATGTCGCGAGGTTTAACGCCTTCCGCTATGTTTACGCTAATAGCTTCTTCACCTGTTAAGCCAAGTGTTTTCGCACTATCGCCAGCCATAAATTGAAGTGGAAGTACGCCCATCATAACAAGGTTTGAACGGTGAATACGCTCATAACTTTCAGCGATAACTGTACGGATACCAAGAAGTGACGTACCTTTAGCAGCCCAGTCACGTGAAGAACCCATTCCGTAGTCCTGTCCTGTAATGATCGCTAGACCCGTTCCATCTTCTTGATACTTCATAGCAGCATCATAGATTGGCATAACTTCTTTTGTTGGCCAGTAAGTTGTATATCCACCTTCTGTACCTTTTGCAATTTGGTTACGAATACGAATGTTCGCAAACGTTCCGCGCATCATTACTTCATGGTTTCCACGACGTGAACCATATGAGTTAAAGTAACGTGGCGTTACGCCGTTATCAAGTAAATATTTTCCTGCAGGTGTATCTTTACCGATTGCACCAGCTGGTGAAATATGGTCTGTTGTAATTGAATCACCGAATTTACCGATGACACGAAGATTTGAAAGTGCCCCGATATCTTTAGGTTCTTTTGCAAGACCTTCAAAGAACGGTGGGTTTTGAATATACGTTGATTTGTCATCGAAATTATATAATGACTCATCAGTTGTTTCAATCGCATTCCAAGTTTCGTTTTCAGTAAATACGCGAGCATACTCCTTGCGGAAAAGTTCAGGTGTAACAGTAGAATGTACTGCTTCTGAAACTTCTTCCGTTGTCGGCCAGATGTCTTTAAAGTATACGTTATTCCCATCTTGATCTTGACCAATAGGGTCGTTTTGAAGATCGATATCAACAGTTCCAGCAAGAGCATATGCGACTACTAGTGGTGGTGAAGCCAAGTAGTTCGCTTTTACTAATGGGTGAATACGCCCTTCAAAGTTTCTGTTACCCGAAAGTACAGATGAAAGAAGCATATCGTTTTCAATTGCTACTTTTTCAATTTCAGGAAGTAGTGGTCCTGAGTTACCGATACAAGTTGTACAACCATATCCAACTGTATTGAAGCCGATTTGATCTAAATACTTATTTAGACCTGAAGCTTCTAGGTAACCCGTAACAACTTTTGATCCTGGAGCAAGTGAAGTTTTAACGTATGCTGGTGGCATAAGTCCTTTTTCTACTGCTTTTTTAGCAACTAGTCCAGCACCTAACATAACGTATGGGTTAGATGTGTTTGTACAAGATGTGATTGCTGCAATAGCAAGGTCACCTGTTTTGATGTCAACAGAACGGCCATCGTTAAATTCAATAGTCGCTTGTTGTTCTAGTTTTTTCTGAGTTAAACCAAAACCTTGGTTCCCTTCAGGTGCAGTAACTGCGTCATTAAATTCACGCTGCATTTGTGAAAGTGGAATCAAGTCTTGTGGACGTTTTGGTCCAGCAAGGTTTGGTTCAATCTCAGAAAGATTTACTTCAACAACTTCTGTGTAAGTTGGTTCTTCATTGTCAACAGTAAAGAACATACCGTTTTCAATTAAGTATTGCTTAACAACAGCAATTTGCTCTTCTTCACGTCCTGTAAGGCGCATATAGTTTAATGTTTCTTCGTCAACTGGGAAGAATCCACAAGTCGCACCGTATTCAGGAGCCATGTTTGCAATTGTTGCACGGTCAGCAAGTGGCAACTGAGCAACACCCGGTCCAAAGAATTCAACGAATTTATTTACAACACCATGTGAACGAAGTGTTTGTGTTACTTTTAGTGCAAGGTCTGTTGCAGTCGTTCCGTTAGGAAGATCTCCAACAAGTTTTACTCCTACAACTTGAGGAATTGGGAAAAATGAAGGTTGACCAAGCATTCCTGCTTCAGCTTCAATACCACCAACACCCCATCCAAGAATACCCATACCGTTAATCATCGTTGTATGTGAATCTGTACCAACGAGTGTATCTGGGTATGTTTCAAACGAACCGTCTTCATTTTCAATTGCATGAACAACGCTAGCAAGGTACTCAAGGTTAACTTGGTGAACGATGCCTGTTGCAGGTGGTACTGCACGGTAGTTATCGTATGCTTTTTGTGCCCAGCTTAGGAACTGGTAACGTTCAGCGTTACGTTCAAACTCTAAATCCATGTTTAATTGAAGTGAATTCTGATTTCCGTAGTTATCAACTTGTACTGAGTGGTCAATAACAAGGTCGACTGGAATTTCAGGGTTGATTTTATTAGGATCTCCACCCATTTCAGCCATTGCTGAACGAAGTGCTGCAAGATCTACAACAACTGGTACACCTGTGAAGTCTTGTAAAATTACGCGTGAAGGTTTGAACGGTACTTCTGCTTCTGCATCCGCACTTGCATCTTGTCCCCACTTCGCAAGATTTTCAACGTGATCGTCTTTGATGACATACCCATCATGTTGTCTTAAAACAGATTCAAGTAGTACTCTGATTGAATATGGTAGTTTAGAAACATCAGCAACGCCTGCTTCTTCGAGTGCTTTCAAACGATAATAATTATACGTTTTTCCACCAAGCTCGAAAGAACTACGGCTGTTGTGTAAATTACTTTTAGCCATTATTAAATTCCTCCTTCTATTTAACTGAAAAGGCTTATAAATGAGCGTCTCTTCTCTATTACATCATATAATAACTACGTGCATAAGTAAAATACATTAACTTTATAGTCTTTCATAAGTAAATGTAATGACCTCATATATTTGGATGAAGAAAATCAAAACTTCTAGTGTCTATTCATAGAATAGTTGCTTGAAATAATCAGTCATGAAAATTTGATTCGGGTCAGATTCTTCACGAACTGCTAAAAACCGATCTACGTCTGGGTATAATTTCCTTAATTTCCTGTTGGTAAGATCATTCATCTTTCCAAAGTGTGGTCTTCCGTTGTACTTTTCCATAAGCCTATGAACCCACTTGAAATAAGGACCGTTGTCCATACCCTTGTACATATGGAATGCGATAAACGCCGACTTATTTCCTTGAGTCGGACTAAGGAAAGCATCTTCCCCAGTAGTTACCCTGCATTCAATTGGAAAATGCACATAAAATGGATGGGCACGAAAAAAGCAATGAATTTCCTCAAGACATTCCTCAAAACGACGAAGCGGTATTGCGTACTCTGTTTCTGTAAAACGAACTAATCTTGGCGTCGGAAGAATTTCATGATAGATTCCTTCTTTTGTTCCGACAGGTATGCTTTTTGCTGAAAGTGCTGTCATTTTTCTCGACATTCGAGGTTGGACTCTACATATTTCTGAAATCACCTTAAAAGCAGCGGTTTCGACAACACCATTTTTAAAAAAGTCAATGGTTTTTGATTTCACGTTTTGGCGAACAAGCGGCACCATATTCGTTTTTTTAACTTGTACATTGTCCTTACCTGGAAAGTAAAACCACTCTAAATGACGATTTCGTTGAAGTTCAATTTGCCAGTTTGCAACGGCATCGTCAAAAGAACTTCGGTAGCTCTCTACTAGTAAACTATATAAAGGAACGGTTCGAATTGTAACATCTATTAATACCCCCATCATTCCAAGCGAAAGGCTTAACGCTTTAGATAGTTCATCATCTGCTCGGCGATGTTGTCTAATTTCACCCTTTCCATCAACCCATGTCCACGCTATTACTTGCGCTGATAACGAGCCAAGCTTTAACCCCGTTCCGTGAGTCCCTGTACTAATCGCTCCTGCTATTGTTTGCTCCTGGATATCCCCCATATTTTCAAAAGCCATACCGACCGATTCTAAAAGTGGTGCCGCGGTATACAAATGTGTACCTGCCCAAAAACGAGCTTCCATAACTTCGCTATCAAATGAAATCAATCCACTTAGCTTGTCAAGCGTCATGGCGTCGCTGTCGGGTTTTGCAACAGGACTAAACGAATGGGAGGCTCCAACAGTGCGGAGAGTTGCTCCACGTATACGACAACTGTCAACAACCTCTTGGATGTCACCAACATTTTCAGGATAATGAAAATAATCCGGTTTCCCTGTCACATTGCGCGACCAATTCGACCACATATGCTCTTTTTTAAGTACATTTATAGATAACATCCCCCGTCCCCCCTATACGTAGTGAATGAACCAACATATTGCGCACCTCTTCTAGCATGTAGTTCAGGAAAACGTTCACATAACTCCCCAGCTTTTGCATGCCTAAAATAAACCGTTTCACCAATTTTAAGCACTTCATCTTTATCGTAAAGCGGTGTTTGAACTTCCCCTGCACCTTCATTTTTTAATAGCGATAAATTACTTGGCCAAACAGGGACTGGATTTTTGTCTTCACCAACTGTTCCTGATGCAATATAGCCTCCACCATGGCAAACAACTACATTTTTTGTAGGCTTTCTTGTTACTCGAAGGGCGAACGCAGTTGCCGGCTCAAGAGGAAGATTTTTATATCTAGAAAAAAGTGCGGAAAAATAATAGGCAGATCCAATAGTAATCTCGGTCACTTCATCTTCTCTTGATGTAAAATCTACGCTACCTGAACCTCCACCATTGACAAAGCGCAGTGACCCAACTTGTCGGTGTATGAGCTTAACTGAATTTTTTCTGAATACGCGTATCCGCTTATAGGATCTTTTTTTCATCAACTTAATAAGAGGAGCTTGCCATTTAAGATTTGGTAGATCTGGAACACCTGCAATTTGTGCTTCATAACCCATTACACTTGATAGCTTTGTATATCTAAATGATTTAGTTTTATTCATTAATGAGCGCACGTCTTTAATCGTACTCAAGGAAGAGCGTTTTGTTCCGAAATAAATAAGTTTGAAATCAGTTGAAAGGTTTAAATCAACACAAATTTCGAGTACTGTTTTATGGTGCTCACCTATTTTTTCTAACCAGAGCCAGTGCTCGTATGTATCAACCATGAAAATTACTGTTCTTCCACGTTTGATAAATTCAATTAGTTCACTCATTGGCCCAACCTCGAGTTGAGGGTAGCCAATAAGCAAATTATCGAAACCTGAATTCAATAGATGACTAGTTTCTTTTAAATCGAAAGTCATCCATCCTGAATGATTTGGAACTCTATCCGCTATATACTTCAGCATCTCTATCGATCGTACAGACTTTGTTGCGATTCTAATTTTCTTACCTCTCGATGCTCTATTCATAAATGAAATATTTCTATCCAACGCATTCAGGTCAATACAAGCAAATGGTCTTGATAAATGTGCATACGCTTTCTCCATATCTTTCAAACCAAATCCCCCTAAGTTGGTAGCAGTTTGGAAACCTTATTAATTATAAGTATATTCTGTTATCTATGTACGAGCAATTATTTTCCACTATTCTGTTTGTTTGTAAACTATAAGGATATAAAATTTATTCCTTTTATAGGTTTGTATGTTCATCAATCCGGTAATACATACTATATAGAATTCTTGTTATTTTAAAAAATTAAGGAGATGTTGAAGTTATGAGTTTTTTATGGTTTTTAATCATTGGTGGTATTATAGGTTGGTTTGCAGGAATGATATTAGGAAAGGATATTCCCGGTGGGATTATAGGAAATATTATCGCAGGAATACTAGGCGCATGGGTTGGAGGCAAATTACTTGGTGAATGGGGTTGGAAAGTTTCCGACTTTTATGTATTCCCAGCGCTGATTGGTGCGGTAATTTTAGTATTTGTCGTAAGTCTGATTTTAAAATCAATGAGAAAAGTAGTTTGATGATAAAAAAACGATGGAGCGCCTTTATGGCGACTCCATCGTTTTTTATGAAATGGAACTACTTCTTAGTTAGCGGCCTCTAATTCTGTACGTTGCAGTTCAAACTCATCAAAAAATCGAAGGACATCATTCACATACTTTTCACTACGGTTGTAATTGAAAATGGCTTTTTCAAGATCGCCGTCCGCAGCACCGCTTTTCGATAAGTATTTAGCTGCACTATGCATCGCATCTTCGATATCATATGGATCTGCAACGCCATCATTGTTTGCATCTACACCATACCCACCATATTGCTCAATAATTTCTGGGTTTGTTTTATCATTCTCAGGTATATCACCCTGCCCTAATCCCCCACAACCCGGATATTTCCATCCAACAAAAGTACATGGCATAAATTGCATATGGCCTTCTGCACCAACAGGTGATAATAACGGATCCATTGTTGAAAATCGAGTCTCAATACGGTGATGAGCTGCAAGTAATGTCCACGGAATACCGTATGCATCTGCTGCTTCTATATAAATAGGGATATACTCTTCTGGAATTTTTGTTCCACTGTGCTGATTTTGAAAATCCAACAACGTATTAGCCGATTTTCGGATTAAATCTGGATTTTTCCAACTAACCCAAGCAATCGTACTCAGTGTAAAAACGACAACTGTAACTGGAATCAGTAAGACAATAAGTAGCGCCTTCGTTTTTAGTGAAAGGCCTTTTTTTCGGTTTCTATTCGCCATCTTATCGTCACTTCCTATCATTCCAATCCAATTATGAACCTGATTTAATCAGAGCCTTCATATCTTTTACAATTTGTTCATAGGGAACATCTTCTACACCGTTGTAAGACTTAACAACTTGTCCATCTTGATTTACAAGTGAGAAAAGTACACCATGTATGACTTGGTCTGCTTCAGGATGAGATGGTGGATAAGAAGCAACCATTAGTTTAAATGATTTTGTCGAAAGTTGTACGATTTCATCTTCAGTATATCCAGTTAGCATTTCCCATTTCGATTCATCCCACTTCTTTTCAGGATCATTCGGCTCTACTGCATATAAGTCTAGATATTCTTGCAATGCTTCAGGCGTATCATTCTTTGGATCGACGGTGAAAGATACGATTTTATAATCTTCCACACCTTCATTAATTAAATCGTCCTGTAGCAAAGTCATATTATGCATCATTGGTCCGCAAACAGTTGTACAATTCGTAAATACAAACTGCGCCAACCATACTTGGCCTTTTAAATCCTCTAGTGAAACTTGTTCATTATGTTGGTTTGTGAATTCAAAAGGAAGTACCTCATATTTATGGTCTGCTTTAAACCCACTATTTGAACAAGCACTCAGAACAATTGAAATCAACAGTACAAATGGCAGTGTTAATAATTTACGCATAATTCTCCTCCAAAATGATAATACCTTAATCATATCTGAATGGCCCTTCCTAAACAAGCGAGGGGCCAATGGGCTTTTGACGATTCCTTGACGATTATGTGAACTTCATTTCACTTTCAGTGTGATCAATACATCGTGAATTGCAACGCGTTTGGTTTCGAGTCGGTGCAATAGATAAAACGATACAATTATTGGGAATCCAAGTTCTTGTATGAGATCTAGCCATTGTTCCATTTCGATTCCCTCCCTCTATAAACATTGATATATCAACGGTTTAAGCCGTTGTAGGGTGTCGGAAAAATATTTTTCGACACGTTGGTTAACCTCGTTTTATTGTTATGTGAATATTCAAACAGAGTTGGATACGCTACGCGGTCATCGTTGGAT
>NZ_JBTLRN010000028.1:0-41354 GCF_054482775.1 Sporosarcina sp. CAU 1771
TCAAACAAGTCTAGTGATGATGGCGAAGAGGTCACACCCGTTCCCATACCGAACACGGAAGTTAAGCTCTTCAGCGCCGATGGTAGTTGGGGGTTTCCCCCTGCAAGAGTAGGACGTTGCTAGGCACTAAAGAAGTTATTTCCTTTAATGGAGATAGCTTTTTTTGTTTGTTCTAAAAGAATTGAATTTGAATGAACCGAAGGTTAGGTTTTCCAATGAGTAACCTACAGCGAGAAAGAGGAGGGGCAAGGAGTTCGAGGAAGCAAGGGAGTGAGGACCGGAGCGTATGCCATACGCGAGGATCTGAACGAACGAAGCTGACAAAGAAATCCGAAGTCCATCGGCTGTCGCAGCCAAGCGTTAGGATTCCTTTAGAATCTTAGCGTTTTGCTTTTATTTACACGTCATTTGTGTAAAAAAAAGCACAGTGTTTTTAACACGGAAGTTAAGCTCACACGCCGATACTAGTTGGGAGTCCCCCTGGAAGAGTAGTGTGTAGCTAGGTACTAAAGTAGTTATTATCTTAACTGGTAGTGGCTTTTTTTGGTTTAATCTATATGTTTGTCAAAGTGAGAAGGGACTAGGAATCCGGAAAAGCCAGACACTGAGGATCTAAGCGAATAAAACAAAGAGTAAAATCATTAAGAGTCTTTACTTATACAATGGAATTTCAAGTACACTTGTATAAGCTCCTAGATTTATTGAGTAGACAAACCAAAAGAATAAGGTGTGTGAATTATAAGAAAGTTTGAGAGTGAATTATGTACTTTATATGACTTGCATTGTTAATCAGTTCCCTATACGATTACGCTATTGGTAGCAATTAAAGGAGTTTAAAACTGTTAACAAAAACATGTAACTTTATATAACCACGTAGTTTAATAGTGAGTATGAAAACCATTTATAAACCAAAAGAATTTGCATCTATGTTAAGTGTAACAGTCAAAACGTTACAAAATTGGGACAATGCCAATAAATTAATTGCTTACCGAAACCCACAAGGAAGAAGGTTTTATACGCACGAACAATATGAAGCGTATATGGGGATTCAGAAGGAAAATAAAGTAGGGAAGATCGTTATTTATGGGCGTGTTTCAAGTGCTGGTCAAAAGGAAGATTTGGCGAATCAACTTTCTTTTTTACGAGATTTCGCCAACGCAAGGGGCTTCATTGTAGACGAAGTGTTGACCGACATTGGAAGTGGTCTGAATTACAAACGCAAGAAATGGAATGCTTTGTTAGACGATTGCTTTAAAGGGAACGTCACAACCATTCTTATTACACATGAAGATCGTTTTATACGTTTTGGGTACGACTGGTTTTCTTCTTTCTTAGAAAAAAAGGGCGCCCGGATTCTTGTCGTAAAGAATGATACATTATCACCTCAACAGGAACTGGTCAAAGATTTGCTTTCCATACTTCATGTCTTTAGCCAACGCATTCCCGGACTTCAAAAATACAAAAAGAACATACAGGAGGATGAACAACTTGAAGAGAGCCTTTAAGACAGAAATCCTCCTGTCTGACGTACAAGTCGATAAAGTGAATCGAACGATTGGTACATGTCGCTATGTGTACAATTTGTATCTTCACACCGCACAAGAACACTATAAACAGACGAAGAAACACCTATCGGGTTACGATTTCTCCAAGTGGTTAAATAATGTCCATACAAAAGAAAGCGATCAGTGGATTAAGGACGTTTCGAGTAAAGCTGTTAAGCAAGCGATTATAAACGGGGATAAGGCATTTAAGAACTTTTTTAAAGGATTTGCTAAGTTTCCACGCTTTAAAAAGAAGAGAAATCAAGATGTGAAAGCTTATTTTCCAAAAAATAATGCGACTGATTTGGCCGTAGAACGCCATCGAATTAAAGTTCCGACAATTGGCTGGGTTCGTTTAAAGGAATTTGGGTATATTCCAACGGACGCCACCGTCATCAATTGTACGCTGTCACAAAAAGCGGGTCGGTATTTTGTCTCTGTTTTATGTGAAGTCGAAGAAGTGCGTGAAGCCTATGTTCCTGAACATGATGGAATTGGAATTGATGTAGGTATTTCTACATTCGCTTCTTGTAGTCATCATGTGGTATTTGAAAATAGTAATAAAACGCAACGTGTGATTAAATTGGAAAAAAGTTTAAAGCGACAACAGCGGAAACTGAGTCGCAGCTATGAACAAAATAAATATCGAGAGAGAGGTGAATTCTGCGCTAAAAACAGGCAAAAACAACTTGGAGTTGTTCAGAAATTGCACGCTAGACTTGCGAACATCCGAAAAGAATATGTTCGGCATGTTGTTGCTTCGCTGGTGAAAACCAAACCGGCGTATCTAACGATTGAAGATTTAAACATTAAAGGCATGATGAAGAATCGCCACTTGTCGAAAGCAATTGCTGGGCAAAACCTATATGCATTCAGAGAATGGCTTGAAGCCAAATGCAAAGAAAAAGGCATCGAGCTTCGGATAGTTGGCAAGTGGTATCCGTCTTCCAAGCTTTGTTCTAGCTGTGGAAATAAGAAGACGAATCTAAGCCTTTCTGAGCGCGTATATAATTGTGACAAGTGCGATACGATACTTGATCGAGATTTTAATGCCAGTTTATATCTGAAATACGCAAAAGAATATACGGTTCTCACCTAACGAAATCGTATATATGTAGGGTGGGCTACATCCGAATTTACGCCTGTGGAGTGCTAACCAACCGTAGTAGTGTGCAATTGACGAGGCGGGGTACGGAGAAGCAGGAAATTGTCTAGCGTAGAAAAATAAATACATTTTTCTATGTTTTTAGTAGCAGGTACTTATTTTGGTAATGCTACTAATTATTTTTACGATTAATATAATCTACGTTACTTTTTCTACAATACGTCTAATCTTAACGTTAAAAGGGTATAGGTATATTGCCGCTGCGGTTAGCATGGTAGAAGTTGTTATTTACGTAGTAGGACTTGGACTTGTACTTGAAAATTTAAGTGAAATTCAAAACTTAATTGCCTATGCTTTAGGATTTGGGTGTGGGGTAGTTATTGGAACAATAATAGAGGAAAAAATGGCCCTTGGATATATTACTGTCAATGTTATAACGGCAGATGTAAATAAAACACTTCCACAACAACTTAGAGATAAGGGATATGGAGTGACGGATTGGTCGACAAATGGTTTAGAGGGTGCTCGTTCTTCACTGCAAATACTTACTCCACGCAAATATGAGTTAAGTTTATATGCATTAATAAAAGAATTAGATCCGAAAGCTTTTATCATCTCTTATGAACCCAAATCAATACATGGTGGTTTCTGGGTGAAAACTGTAAGGAAAGGAAAACTATTTAAATGAGTCGAAAGAGAACAATTTGGTTCGAGGTTGAAGATGGAGAAACGATTGAAGAATGCTTAAAGCGAATGAATGAAGCTGGATATGCTCCAGCAGGGAGAAAAGAAGAGCCATTATTTCAAGAGGTTAATGGAGAATTAATCCCGATAAGGCAGCAAATCAAGTTTAAAGGTGTGCTTTTATGAAGAAAGACGAACAATCTAAAACTAAGTTGAATTAACGTTCGCCTTTTGCGTTGACGGATGACAGTGAACTTGTTAAAATATAGATAGTAAATAGGAATCCCCATATATGCGAAGGAATTGGCTTTCGCGTTTCTACTAGGACACCGTAATGTCCGGACTATGCGGGAAAGCAATATTCAGGAATGATAGCGAAAGGTGTGCAAACGAATGAATGCATCCATCCTCACGCGTTTTTTTAAACATCCCCGATGACCTGCTTTTCATGCAAAATGAAAAGCAGATTATTCGAGGATGTTTTTATTTTTACTAAGTTACTATTTACAAAACGAAATTTAAAGGAGCAGATAAGATTTGAATCCTAAAATTGGTGTAATTATGGGAAGTAAAAGTGACTGGGAAACAATGAAACATACATGTGATGTACTAGACGAGCTTTCAGTTCCTTATGAGAAAAAGGTGGTCTCGGCTCATCGCACGCCTGATTTAATGTTTGAATACGCTGAGGAAGCACAGAAGCGCGGAATCCAAGTCATTGTTGCTGGAGCTGGTGGAGCAGCTCACTTACCTGGAATGGTTGCGTCTAAAACATTATTGCCTGTAATTGGTGTTCCTATCCAGTCGAAGGCTCTAAATGGAATGGATTCACTATTATCGATTGTTCAAATGCCGGGCGGTGTTCCTGTAGCTACTATGGCTATTGGAAAAGCAGGAGCGACAAACGCTGGCCTTTTTGCAGCTCAAATAATTGGTATAAACGATAGTGAAGTATTAAAGAGATTTGAAGAACGTCGTCAGGAAAATCGGAATGCTTCTATAGAAAGTACAGGTGACCTACTATGAAAACAATCTTACCTGGACAAACAATCGGAATTATCGGTGGAGGTCAACTTGGAAGAATGATGGGTCTTGCGGCTAAAGAGGCAGGATTTAAAATTGCTGTTCTTGATCCGGTAATGGACTCACCATGTGGTCAAATTGCTGATATCCGAATTGTAGCTCCTTATAATGATGAATCTGCACTTGAAGAACTTGGTGAAGTTAGTGACGTGATTACATATGAATTTGAAAACATAGATTATGAAGGGTTAAAACGTCTTTCTAAGATTGCACATGTCCCACAAGGTGCAGAACTTGTTCGAATTACGCAAAACCGTATCAATGAAAAGGCTGAAATCACTAGATCGGGTGCTCCGGTTGCAAACTATATTACTGCACAAACTTTCGAGGAGCTAACTTCTAAAATAGAAGAAGTTGGATTCCCTTGTATCGTGAAAACAGCTTACGGAGGGTATGATGGCAAAGGCCAAGTGAAGCTCGACTCACAAGAAGAACTTCATGAAGCAGAACCACTTTTTGAGCATTCAGCTTGTATTGCAGAAGCCTTTGTTCCGTTTGAAAAAGAAATCTCTGTAATCATTCAACGCAATGCAGAAGGCGAGTCCTATTGCTTGCCAATTGCTGAAAATATTCATAAAAATCATATTCTACATGAATCAATTGTGCCGGCTCGAGTTCAATCGGTTGTTTTGGAACAAGCTGAAGAGGCCGCAACTAAAATTGCGAATCATTTAGAACTTGTGGGTACACTAGCTGTAGAAATGTTTGTACTTGAAAATAATGAAATTATTATAAATGAATTGGCACCACGTCCACATAACTCTGGGCACTATTCAATTGAAGCCTGTAATGTTTCACAGTTTCACCAGCATATCCGTGCAATTTGTGGATGGCCACTCAGAAAACCTAAATTATGGGGACCATCCATAATGGTGAATGTGCTAGGTGAACATGTAACACCGCTTAGTAATGCAATTAAGGATCATCCCGATTGGTCCATTCACTTATATGGAAAAGCGGAAGCTAAGTTGATGCGGAAAATGGGACATGTCACAATTATGACTGAAGACATTGAAAGTACGCTACAAGAGGTCGACTCTACAGGAATTTGGGCTGAATAAAACGAACAACTTTGAATCAATCTACTTACTATTTAGGAGGAAAAAGACATGACTAAAGTTAACGTATATGTGACACTTCGTGAAAGTGTTGTTGATCCACAAGGAATTGCAGCAAAAGAGGCACTGACTACAATGGGGTATAACGAAGTGGCGAATGTTCGCATTGGAAGACTTATTGAACTCGAGCTAGATTCAACTACGGATATCGAAGCACGGGTAAAAGAAATGTGTGAAAAACTTCTAGTAAATGAAGTAATTGAAGATTATCGATTTGAAGTTGGGGAGGTTGCGAGCAAATGAAGTTCGCTGTCTTAGTTTTTCCGGGATCCGGCTGTGACGTTGATATGCACCACGCGGTGAAAGAAGTACTTGGAGAAGACGTTGAATACGTTCAGCATTCAAATGCGCAGCTAGAACAGTTCGACGCGGTATTAATTCCGACGGGTGCATCGTACGGTGATTACCTCCGACCAGGTGCTCTTGCTAAAAGTTCACCAGCAATTGCGGAGCTGAAAAAGTTTGTTGAAACTGGAAAACCTGTTTTAGGTGTAGGGAATGGCTTTCAAATACTTGCAGAGACAGGTATTCTTCCGGGCGCTTTCTTGCCGAATAAAGGCTTAAAGTTTAAGTCAGGAAAAGCAAAACTTAATATCGCTAACGCAGATTCAGTTTTTACAAATGCTTATGAAGGCGACACAGAAATAACGCTTCCGTTTGCTCATCAATACGGGAACTATTACGTAGATGAAGAAACAGCTGCTGAACTTAAAGGTGAAAACAGGATTGCCTTTACTTATGTAGATAACGAAGATGATAGCACTGCTAACATAGCCGGTGTATTAAATAAACAAGGGAATGTACTTGGTATGATGCCACTTCCTGAACGCGCAGTTGAAGAGATTATTGGAGGAACGGACGGATTGTCTCTATTCAATTCTATTTTGAAAAGGTGGAGTGAAAAAAATGTCAACAATGCATGAGCCTAACGCAAAACAAGTTCAAGAGGAAAAACTTTATCTTCAAATGGGAATGTCTGAAGAAGAATTTAACCGTGCAGTAGACATTTTAGGTCGTCAGCCAAACTATACGGAAACAGGTTTGTTTTCGGCAATGTGGTCTGAGCACTGTTCATATAAAAGCTCGAAACCAGTTCTGCGCAAATTTCCGACAGAAGGTCCTCGTGTTCTTCAAGGTCCAGGTGAAGGTGCGGGAATTGTCGATATAGGCGATAACCAAGCAGCTGTATTCAAAATGGAGTCACATAATTCACCATCAGCAATCGAGCCATTCATTGGTGCGGCGACAGGAGCAGGTGGAGTACTTCGTGATGTGTTTTCAATGGGAGCACGTCCAGTTGCGCTAGTTAACTCACTTAGATTCGGAGACCTTACAGATGCACGCGACCGCTTTTTATTCGAGGAAGCAGTAGCTGGTATTGCGAGCTACGGTAATGGCATCGGAATTCCAACGATTGCTGGTGAAGTCCAATTTGATAATTGTTATTCAAAACGTCCGCTTGTCAATGCAATGGCTGTGGGTTTATTGAATCATGAAGATATTCAAAAAGGTGTAGCTGCAGGTGTTGGCAATACAGTGATGTATGCAGGTGCTCAAACTGGCCGCGATGGTATACACGGAGCAACAATGTCTTCATCAGAAGTAGCCGTTGGTGAAAAGGCTGAATTACCTGTTATGCAAGCAGGAGATCCATTCTTAGAAAAACTAGTCATGGATGCATGTCTTGAGCTTGTGAAATCAGATGCACTTATTGGGATTCAAGATATGGGAGCCGCTGGACTTACTTCAGCATCGGCAGAAATGGCATCAAGCGCAGGTTATGGCGTTGAGATGAATCTAGATCTTGTGCCACAACGTGAAGAAGGTATGACGGCGTATGAAATGATGCTGTCAGAATCACAAGAACGTATGCTGATAGTTGTTAAAAAAGGTCGCGAACAAGAAGTGATCGATTTATTTGCAAGCTATGGCGTTGAAGCCGTTTCTATAGGGAAAGTAACAGATGACAAAATGCTACGTCTTTTACATAAAGGAGAAGTAGTTGCAGAAGTATCAGCGGATGCGCTTGCTGAAGATGCACCTGTGTATCATAAGAAATCAGAAGAACCGGCGTATTATCGTGAATTTCAAGCAATGGAAATGACTGAGCCTGTTGTTGCTGATTTGACTGAAACATTAAAAGCACTATTACAACGTCCGACAATTGCTTCGAAAGAGTGGGTTTATAATCAGTTTGACACGCATGCCCGTCGAAATACAGTTGTTGCACCGGGTTCTTCTGCGGGAGTTATTCGTGTGGATGGAACAAATAAAGGCTTAGCAATGACTTCTGATTGTAACTCGCGCTATGTGTATTTGGATCCAGAAACAGGCGGTAAAATAGCAGTTGCTGAAGCAGCACGTAACCTGATTTGTTCAGGAGCGGAGCCAATCGCCATTACGGATTGTCTAAACTTTGGTAGTCCAGACAAACCGGAAGTGTTTTGGCAGTTTGAGAAGTCAGCAGCAGGTATTTCTGACGCATGTCGTAAATTGAATGCACCTGTAATTAGCGGAAACGTTTCGTTATCCAATGAAGTAAATGGTGTTCCAATTTATCCAACTCCAACGATTGGAATGGTAGGACTGGTACATGATTTGTCTCAGGTAACTACTACTGAATGCAAACAAGCGGGCGATTTAGTATATATGATTGGAGAAACTACACTTGATTTCGGTGGAAGTGAACTTCAACAAATGACAGAAGGAAAGATTTCAGGACAAGCACCTGCAATTGACTTAGATGTCGAAGCAATTCGACAAAAGGAACTGCTTACAGCGATTCAAAATCACCTCGTACAATCTGCAACGGATTTATCAGAAGGTGGATTTGCAGTAGCATTGTGTGAAAAAGCATTCGGAACAGAAGGATTGGGCGTAAATGTAACTGTTTCAGGATCGGCTGTTACGACTTTATTCAGTGAAACACAATCACGTTTTCTTGTTACGGTAAAAGAAGAACACGCTAAAGCGTTTGAAGATACAGTAAAAGATGCACTGAAAATTGGTGTAGTTACAGATGATGCACGAATCATAGTAAACGGAGAAAACGGATCCGTTCTTATTGATGGAACGGTTGAGGAGTACGAATCTGCATGGGGAGGCGCTATTGAATGCTTGCTGAACTAAGAGGCCTAAACGAAGAGTGCGGCGTGTTCGGCATTTGGGGTCATGAAGATGCGGCGCAGATCAGTTATTATGGTCTGCACGCCCTGCAACACCGTGGTCAAGAAGGTGCAGGTATCGTTACAATGGATGACAAGGGTCTCCATGTTGTTAAAGGCGAAGGACTTGTCAACGACGTATTTTCTGGAAATGAAATTACAAAATTAAAAGGGAATATGGCGATTGCACAAGTACGTTATACGACTGAAAATGGTCGCGGCATTGAAAATGTTCAGCCGTTAGTGTTCCGTTCAACAACAGGCAGTCTTTCGCTTGCTCACAATGGAAATATTGTAAATGCTAGCGAGTTGCGTGAACATTTGGAACGTCAAGGAAGTATATTTCAAACAAATTCAGATACAGAAGTACTTGCGCATTTAATTAAACGAAGCAGTGGGTCTTTAAATCAGCGTGATCGTGTGAAAAAGGCTTTATCTATGTTAAAGGGTGCCTTTGCATTTGTGATGTTGACGGAAGATGGACTAATGATTGCACAAGATCCAAATGGCATACGCCCCCTATCGATAGGGAAACTAGGAGAAGCCTGGGTAGTCGCTTCAGAAACATGTGCATTTGATATCATTGGTGCGGAATGGGTTCGATCTGTTGAACCAGGAGAACTTATTACGATAAATAGTAAAGGGCTTCATTCTGACCGATTTGCACCTGCTGGAGACTCGGCAATGTGCTCGATGGAATATGTATACTTCGCACGTCCAGACTCAAATATAGATGATATTAATATTCACTCGGCACGTAAACGTTGTGGAAAACGACTCGCTCGTGAAATAAATATTGAAGCTGATGTCGTTACGGGTGTTCCCGATTCAAGTATTTCTGCGGCAATTGGTTTTTCCGAAGAAAGTGGTATTCCTTATGAACTTGGGTTAATCAAAAGCCGATACGTTGGAAGAACATTCATCCAACCTTCACAAGAATTACGTGAACAAGGTGTAAAGATGAAGTTGTCTCCTGTGCGTCAAGTTGTTAAAGGGAAAAGAGTAGTCATGGTGGATGATTCAATCGTTCGCGGAACGACGTCGAAGCGTATTGTGACGATGTTAAAAGAAGCGGGAGCGACGGAAGTACATGTAGTGATTGCTTCACCACCGCTTGTCAGTCCATGTTTTTATGGTGTCGACATTAGTACGGATTCTGAATTGATTGCGACGAACCGATCAATCGAAGAAATACGTGAGCTTATCAATGCAGATTCGCTAACATTTCTTACACCAGAAGGCATGCTCGAATCAATAGGAAGACCAGACACGATGAAAAATTGTGGGCAGTGCCTAGCTTGTTTCACTGGAGAATATCCGACAGATATTTACCGAGATACAGTATTGCCACATGAAAAAGAAACTGTAAGATAAGGGGGCCTTTCTATGTCGAATGCATATGAAAAAGCGGGAGTTAATATCGAAGCTGGCTATGAGTCAGTTGAACGGATGAAATCACATGTTGCTCGTACAGGACGAAAAGGTGTTGCTGGAACGTTTGGCGGATTCGGCGGCATGTTTGACTTGTCAGCACTTGATTATAAAGAGCCTGTACTTATTTCGGGTACAGACGGTGTGGGTACGAAGCTGAAATTAGCATTTATGGCAGATAAACACGATACGATTGGTATCGACTGTGTTGCTATGTGTGTCAACGATATAGTTGCACAAGGTGCAGAGCCACTTTACTTCCTCGATTACATAGCGCTTGGAAAAGCTGTGCCAGAGAAGGTTGAAGCGATTGTTAAAGGAATTGCGGATGGTTGTGTTCAGTCAGGCGCAGCACTTATTGGTGGAGAAACGGCTGAAATGCCTGGTCTTTATGAAGTAGATGAGTATGATCTAGCTGGTTTTGCTGTAGGCGCTTGTGAAAAGAGCAAAATCGTTACAGGTGAAAAAGTAACCGAAGGGGATGTCCTTGTCGGAATCGCTTCAAGTGGTATTCATTCAAATGGCTATTCACTCGTACGTAAAATTGTTCTTGAAGATCAAGGAAATACAATTGATTCGCTAATTGAAGGCTACGAAGAATTAGGAACTGTAGGCGAAGCATTATTAGAGCCGACAAAAATCTATGCGAAACCAGTATTACAAATGCATGCTGAACTTGACGTCCATTCAATGGGGCATATTACTGGCGGAGGATTCTTTGAAAACTTGCCACGTATGTTATCTGAAGGATTTGCTGCAGAAGTAGACCTTGGTTCATGGCCAGTGCTTCCTGTATTCAAAATGCTAAAAGAAAAAGGCGAACTCACAGACAAAGATTTATACAGCGTCTTTAACATGGGCGTAGGATTTGTTATTGCACTTCCTGCCGACCAAGTAGATGCAGCAATTCAAATTGCGGTTGAACACGGAGAAAAAGCCTTTAAAATCGGTCGAGTTATTGCTGGTAAAGGCGTATCATTTACAGGTGAGCACGACGGGAGCCTGTCGGAATGAGTAACAAAGTTAAACTTGCCGTTTTCGCTTCTGGAAGCGGCAGTAATTTTGAAGCACTAGCAAATGCTTGTGCCAGTGGTGAGTTGAATGCTGAGATTGCACTTATGGTGACGAATAAACCTGAAGCTTATGCAATCGAGCGTGCTAAAAAGGCTTCAATTCCAAGTGTTGTATTCTTGCCAAAGGAATATGAAACAAAAGATGCTTATGAAGAAGCCATCCTCACTGCACTTCAAGACGCGGGTGTAGAATGGCTCGTTCTAGCAGGCTATATGCGACTCGTAGGACAGCCTCTGTTAACTGCATATCCATCACGCATCGTAAACATTCACCCATCGCTTCTTCCATCATTTCCTGGAAAAGATGCGATTGAACAAGCGGTTGAACACGGCGTAAAAGTAACTGGCGTGACCGTTCACTTAGTAGACGAAGGAATGGACACAGGTCCAATTCTTGCTCAACGTGCAGTGGATGTTGTTCCTGGGAACATTGAAAAAACAGCCGAAGCGATTCACAAAATTGAACACGTACTTTATACAGAAACTTTGAGCGATCTATTTATTCGGTAATATACAAATTTTACTTAAGAAAAATGGAGGGTTTTATTCGTGAAAAAACGTGCACTCTTAAGCGTGTCGGACAAAAGTGGTATCTTGGAATTTGCAAAGGTGCTAGAAGGTCTTGGCTATGAATTATTATCTACAGGCGGGACAATGAAACATTTAGCAGATAACGGCGTGGCTGTAACTGCTGTTGATGAAATTACGGGGTTCCCTGAAATTATGGAAGGTCGCGTTAAAACATTAAACCCACTTATTCACGGTGGATTGTTAGCTAAACAAGATGACCCTTCTCACATTGCACAAATGGAAGAACACGGCATTCAACCAATCGATATCGTTTGCGTGAACTTATATCCTTTTAAAGAAACGATTTCAAAACCTGATGTTTCTACAGAAGATGCAATTGAAAACATCGACATTGGTGGACCGGCAATGCTCCGTGCATCTGCTAAAAACCATGCGTATGTCACTGTAATTGTGAACGCAGAAGATTATGCTCAAGTTATTTCCGAGCTACAAGCTGACGGAAAAACGACACTTGAAACGCGTAGACGTTTGGCAGCAAAAGTATTCCGTCACACGGCAGCTTATGACGCACTTATTTCTGGCTATTTAACAGATCTAACAGGCGAAGAATTCCCGGAGCAGGTTACATATACATATGAACTAAAACAACCACTTCGATACGGTGAAAATCCTCACCAACAAGCAGCATTTTACAGCCGACCACTTGGATCGGATTTCTCGATTGCTTATGCGAATCAAATACACGGAAAAGAGCTTTCGTATAACAACATTCAAGATGCAAACGCAGCGATTCAAATTGTTAAAGAATTTGATATAGCAGCAGCCGTTGCTGTTAAGCATATGAATCCTTGTGGTGTTGGAACAGGCGAAACAGTTTTTGATGCGTTTAGTAAAGCATATGAAGCAGATTCTATGTCGATTTTTGGTGGAATTGTTGCTTTAAATCGTGAAGTAGACAAAGCTACAGCTGAGAAGTTGTCTGGCATTTTCCTTGAAATCATTATTGCTCCTTCATTCTCAGATGAAGCAATTGATATTTTAACGAAGAAGAAAAACATTCGCTTATTGACAATCTCTTTTGATCAACATAAAAAAGACAAGTGGAATACTGTTTCTGTTGAAGGCGGATTACTTATGCAACAACCGGATGCATTTGGATTTGCAGATGCAGATATTCAAGTTGCAACAGACCGTGAGCCGACTGAGGAAGAATGGAAAGCGATGAAACTTGGTTGGGCAGTTGTAAAGCATGTGAAGTCGAACGCGATTGTTGTTTCCGATGACCATATGACACTCGGCGTTGGCGCGGGACAAATGAACCGTGTAGGAGCGGCAAATATTGCACTCACTCAAGCGGGCGAGCGAGCAAAAGGTGCAGCACTTGCTTCAGACGCGTTTTTCCCAATGGATGATACGGTTGAAGCCGCAGCAAAAGCAGGCATCACCGCAATCATTCAACCAGGTGGATCTGTGAAAGATGCAGATTCGATTATGAAAGCAAATGAATATGGAATTACAATGGTAATGACAGGCGTTCGCCATTTCAAACACTAAGGAGGGAAATGCATTGAAAGTACTCGTTATCGGGAGTGGCGGTCGTGAACACGCGATTGCTAGACAGTTCAATGTCTCCCCTTCTGTCGATAAAGTATTTGTAGCACCAGGCAATGACGGCATGAAAAACGATGCTGAATGTGTAAATATTCATGCGACAGACTTCGAAGCACTTGTTTCATTCGCCAAAGAAAATGCAGTTGACTTAACATTTGTTGGTCCAGAGCAGCCTCTTGCGGAAGGAATTGTCGACTATTTTACTGAACGTGGATTAACAGCATTCGGTCCAACGAAAGCGGCGGCACAAATCGAAGGCAGTAAGTCATTTGCGAAAGAACTAATGGCAAAATACAACATACCTACAGCAGGTTACGGTACATTTACAGATGCAGAAGAAGCAAAAGCTTTTATCCGTGAACAAGGTGCGCCAATCGTTGTAAAAGCAGACGGATTGGCGGCTGGAAAAGGTGTTATTGTAGCAATGACCCTAGATGAGGCGTTAGATGCTGTTGATGATATGATTGGAAACCAGAAATTTGGAGAGTCTTCATCTAAAGTCGTCATCGAAGAGTTTCTGGACGGCGAGGAGTTCTCGTACATGTCGTTTGTCCATGATGGGCAGATTTACCCGATGGTTGTTGCACAAGACCATAAGCGAGCGTATGACGGCGATAAGGGTCCAAATACAGGCGGCATGGGAGCTTATTCACCAGTTCCACAAATTTCTGATGCAGTTGTCCAAGAAGCGTACGATAAAGTGGTTGTTCCAACAGTTGAAGCGATGGCGGCAGAAGGTGTTCCGTTTACAGGAATTCTATATGCAGGACTCATTTTAACTGAAGACGGTCCAAAAACGATAGAGTTCAACGCTCGTTTCGGAGACCCGGAAACACAAGTTGTTCTGCCTCGTATGGCATCCGATTTTGGAGAATTTATGTCAGCTCTTATGGAAAGTAAACCATATGATTTAAAATGGAATGACCAAGCAATGTTAGGCGTTGTCGTTGCGGCAGAAAATTACCCCGGAGATGTTGTAAAAGGGGCTGCACTTCCAAACTTTGATGTTTTATCAGCGCAAGGTTTAGATGTATTCCATGCGGGAACGAAAGCGAGTGACACTGGATTTGTCGGTAACGGCGGGCGAGTCATTCTTGTAACTGCAAAAGCAGATTCATTAAAACAAGCACAAGAAGACGTATATAAAGGCTTGTCCCAACTCGAATGGGATGGATTCTTCTATCGGAAGGATATTGGCTGGCGTACGTTTGAATAAAAGTTCGCTCTCTCAAAATTGGGAGAGCGAACTTTTTTAATGGAAAAACTCAGTTGCAGGAATCATCAAAACATTTATACTAAGAGACAATGCAATTCGAAAGGTGAAGAGAAAATGAGTTTACAATTTAAAAATGTTGAGAAACGATTGAATGATTCACTTGTTTTTCCTGCATTTGATTTACATGTACAAACTAAGCAAGTAACGTCAGTCCACTCCAACCTAAACGTGCGGGAAACAATCTTACAAATGCTTACAATGAAAATACCAATTTCAAACGGAGAGATTATCGTGGGAGACACCGGGATTTCGAAAGTGGATCTTTCGAAAATCGGATTTTTATTTTTGAATGAAGGGCTGTATGAACGTTTAACTGTGGCGGATCAGCTTAATTTCTACCGTAAACTTTACAATACGGAACTTTCACTATCAGAGGTTTTACGTAAAGTACATCTTGAAGAGAAGCGGAAAGTGCGGATTATGAAATTATCCTACTCGGAACAAAGACGAATTCAATTTGCAAAACTTCTAATTCAAAATCCAAAACACCTTATTATTGAAGAGCCCGACCAAAATATAGATATTGAAATGCAACGTGTATTGATTTTAATGTTAGAAGAATTTCGAGAGAAAGCAAAAAGTGTGCTCATTCTTACAGGGAATATGGAAAGTGCAGTAACTTTGGCAGATAAAGTATATAAGCTGGATGAAAAGGGTTTGCACGAAATACATATGGAAGACGAAATAGCTGCTAATGAAGAACCGGACGAAATCAATCCGGAAGAAATTCAGCCGGTCCGATTTGAAAAAATACCGACGAGGATAAATGAAAAAATT
Source organism: Sporosarcina sp. CAU 1771 (assembly GCF_054482775.1). Taxonomy (NCBI): domain Bacteria; kingdom Bacillati; phylum Bacillota; class Bacilli; order Caryophanales; family Caryophanaceae; genus Sporosarcina; species Sporosarcina sp. CAU 1771. Next base: position 15,398 of record NZ_JBTLRN010000028.1, read on the forward strand.
GTCCTTTTTGATCCACCAGAAATTGATTACATAGAAAGCAATGAAGGTCAATCTGCGCTCCATGTAAATGGAGAGGAATTTCCAACGACGTTTACCTTAAATGAGCTTGAGGAGCGTCTGAGACATTTCGGTTTTTTCCGCTGTCACAGATCGTATATCGTGAACCTTCAAAAAGTTCGTGAGGTCATCACGTGGACGAGAAATAGTTATAGTTTAGTTTTGGACGATGAAAAAAAGTCGAACATTCCTCTTTCAAAATCAAAAATGGCTGAGTTAAAAGAGATGTTGGGCCTGAAATAAGCTCCATTCACCCCTAAATAGGCTCTTTTCACGGGAAATATGCGGTGAATTCAACAAAACTACCTTAATCTGAAGATGCAGTTACAAATGCACAACTTGTATATTTCAGGAGGTAGACAATGGAAAATATCATCGAAGTTCAATCATTGGAAAAAGTTTTTGCGAATCAAATGGCACTTGAAGACGTAAATTTCCACGTTAAAAAAGGAGAGATTTTTGGATTTCTTGGCCCAAGTGGTTCCGGAAAAACGACAACAATTAAAATATTAACCGGTCAATTAAATCAAACAACTGGAAAAGCAACCGTATTTGGGGAGTCGGTTTCGGGGATGAAAAAAGGGAGTGCAAGAAAGAAAATCGGTGTACTAACAGATAATAGCGGATTGTACGGCAGGTTATCCATCTACGATAATTTGAAATTATTTTGCGATTTATATGGAGTGCCGGTGAAGAGAATCGAAGAAGTGCTTGATATCGTGAATTTAAAAAGTGAAAAGAAAAAGGTCGTTTCAAAACTATCAAAAGGGATGCTTCAACGGGTAACGCTAGCTCGTACATTGTTGCATGAACCTGAGCTCCTTTTCCTTGATGAACCGACATCCGCACTCGATCCCGTAAATTCACAGCATATTCATAATGGACTTCGTGAATTGAATGCACGTGGGACGACAATATTCCTTACGACACATGATATGAATGAGGCTGAGTTACTTTGTGACAGAGTCGCCTTTTTAAATAAAGGTCAAATCCGGCTTATGGATGAACCTAGTAAGTTGCGAAAACGTTTTTCAAACTCGACAGTTACAGTTGAACTGAAGAATGACGAAAAAGTCGTGCTCAAGACAACGGATGAAGGAGCGCAACAAATGTTTGATTATATGTCGTCAAACAGCATTGTAGCGATTCATTCAAATGAACCGACATTAGGCGATATCTTTGTCGAAGTTACAGGGAGGAATTTAGTTTGAATTTATCAATGAGGCGTGTCAATGCTATATTTCAGAAAGATTTTAAAGATCTTTCAAGAAATTCAGCTGTTTCAGTTTCTGCACTTATGCCGCTAGTAGTAGCATTTGTTTTGGGTAAGATGAGTAGTACTGCGATTGAAGGTCATTATATGGTCATCAATTTGACGATGGTTATTGTCGCGACATTTGTACAATGTAGTTTAATAGCTGAAGAGAAAGAGAAAAATACGCTACGCGGTCTAATGCTTTCTCCTGCTTCAACATTGGAAATACTCGGTGGAAAAAGTTTGTTAAGCTTGATAGCAACAGTAATTACTGTGATAATCGGAGCTTTAATATCTGGTTATCGACCTGAGAATGTTTTCGTAATAACAATCGCAATTCTATTCAGTACGATCTTTTTTATCGGTTTAGGAACACTTCTTGGTTTACTTGCCAAATCTGTCATGGAAGCATCTGTTATTATTATGCCATTTATGTTTATATTCGGTTTTGGATCTTTTTTCTCGATGTTTGAGGACAAATATCCAATTGTGAAAGTGTTGGATTATACACCAAATATGCAACTAGTGGAGATTGCCATAAAAGTAGAAAATGGTGCAGGACTCATTCATCTATGGACTCATTTTGGAGTTATTGCTGCATGGGTAGTATTAGTAATTATTTTGACAACAGTTGTGTTTAATAAAAAAATGAAAGACTAGGCGGCTAAAGGTTTTACCGAATCGTGGACATATACAGATGTCTATCGATTCGGTTTTTTATTTTTCCATAAGGAATTGTTAGTCAGGATATCGTATACTGAAAATAAACGATTACTTTATTTGTAAAATGAGATGGAATATCTACCACCCTAGGGGAGAGAAGACAACATGCAATCAGAAAACAATGAGCAATGGATGGCAACAGATCCAATGGTTGGATTAAGTGAAGTAGAAGCACGTAAGAGATTGGAGAAATACGGCGAGAACAAGTTGCAGGGGACAAAAGGTAGGTCACTTCTAGTTCGGATTTTCTCACAGATTAACAACGTTCTTATTTATGTATTGATTGTTGCTGCAGTTATATCTGGATTGCTCGGAGAACTAGTAGACTCAGTCATTATAGGGCTGGTCGTCGTCATCAATGCGGTAGTTGGTGTCATTCAAGAATCGAAAGCAGAAGAGGCGTTAGAAGCTTTGAAGAATATGTCAACGCCGAAAGCACTTGTACTTAGGGATGGAGAGCAGATGGAAATTCCCTCTGAAGAAGTCGTTCCCGGAGATGTAGTCGTACTTGATGCGGGTAGATATGTACCATGCGATATTCAGCTGATTAAAACGGCCAATTTAAAAGTTGATGAGGCGGCATTAACAGGGGAATCGGTGCCTGTAGATAAGGATGCTGACTTTCCAGGAAATCGTACATTGCCAATCGGAGACCAGAAAAACATGGCATTCATGTCTACACTTACGACATATGGGCGTGCGACGGGTATCGCTATTGCAACTGGAATGACAACCGAAATCGGTAAAGTGGCGGCTATGCTGGATAAAGAATCGGATAACGATACACCACTTCAAAAAAAGCTGGCTCAATTAGGTAAACAGTTAGGTATTGCAGCGATGCTCATTTGTATTTTGATATTTGGTATTGGAATTCTTCAGGGACGTGAAGTACTGGAAATGTTCATGCTGTCTGTCAGTCTTGCAGTAGCTGCAATTCCTGAAGGCATGCCAGCAATTGTCTCGATCGTTCTCGCGATTGGTGTCCAACGGATGAGTAAGCGAAATGTCATTATAAGAAAGTTGCCTGCAGTCGAGGCACTAGGGTCAGTAGATGTTATTTGTTCCGATAAAACAGGAACGCTAACGCAAAATAAAATGACAGTAACGAAGTTTTTTGTTGACAATGCATCATATGATTTGAAAGAAGCAAAAGTAGATAACCATGTACACCAACTACTATTTGAAAACATTACATTATGTAACGATGCGACTTATTCAAACGGAATCGAAACAGGGGATCCAACTGAAGTAGCCCTACTTATTGCTGCCGAGCAATTTGGTAGTACAAAGATTAAGCTAGATGCGAACTATCCTCGAATTGATGAAATCCCTTTTGATTCAAATCGGAAAATGATGACGACAATAAATGAGTATAATGGGATGTCATATATTCATACAAAAGGTGCGATTGATAGACTGTTAGTAAAATGTACACATTACGAAACGGCTGATGGCACTAAGCCTCTCAACGAGGATATCCAACAGTTGATTGTGGAACACGCTTCGAAAATGTCGAATGCGGCGTTACGTGTTTTGGCGTCTGCTTATAAAAAAGTTGAACAAGATCAGTTGAAAAATCGAGAGAGTATTGAAGAAGGTTTAATATTCATTGGTCTTGTTGGGATGATTGACCCACCTCGTGAAGAAGTAAAAGAAGCGATTCAAGTAACAAAAAAAGCAGGGATCCGAACTGTAATGATTACCGGAGACCACCGAGATACCGCGTTTGCGATTGCTGAAGAACTTGGTATTGCAGTTGAAAAAGCAGAAGTGATCGATGGTAAAGTTCTCGATTCGCTGACGCAGGAACAATTGGTTGAAAAAAGCGGACATACGAATGTATACGCCCGCGTTTCCCCTGAACATAAAGTGAGAATTGTTCAAGCGCTTAAAACTAGAGGAAATACAGTTTCGATGACGGGGGACGGCGTGAACGATGCACCATCATTAAAGACGGCAGATATCGGTGTTGCAATGGGTATTACGGGTACGGATGTGGCCAAAGGTGCTTCGGATATGATTTTGACGGATGACAATTTCGGCTCAATTGTTAAAGCAGTCGAAGAAGGTCGGACGATTTATCGCAACATTAAAAAGTCGATTATCTTCTTATTATCTTGTAATTTAGGTGAGATTATTGCACTGTTTACAGCAATCCTTCTAGGTTGGCCTGTAATTCTTCGTCCCGTTCATATTCTATGGATAAACCTAGTGACAGATTCATTCCCAGCACTTTCACTTGGTGTAGACCCTGAAGAAGCAGACGTTATGAACGAAAAACCACGTCATCGTGATGAAACAATATTTCGTGGTATGCTTCCATTTTTATTGTTAAATGGACTCTTAATAGGTGCTATTACATTGGTTGCTTTTGTGATAGGTGTTTATTCATCAGGAGCATTTGAGGGAAGTATTTGGTCTTTAGGATCACAAAGTATTTCTGATGTTGCAATCATGCATGGCCAAACGATGGCATTTTTGGCATTGAGTTTTTCTCAATTAGTGCATTCACTGAATTTCAGGTCAATGAATCGGTCGGTTTTCAAAGCAGGTATCTTTAAAAATAAATTCTTGATCTATTCCATAGTATTGGGTGTTGGGTTACAAGTCGCAATTGTTTCAATTGGACCTATTGCCAAACTGTTTAGTGTGCATTCTTTAGGGCTTTCGGATTGGCTACTTATTTCAGGACTAAGTATCATACCTCTTGTTATGAATGAAGTAGTTAAGTTAGTTAGAAAGTAAACTTTTGGGCAATCCTGGATTCCTGGGGGGATTCCAAAATAGACGAACACGAACAAATGAAAACTTTTTATCAGAATTTTCTTACTCTCTATTTATTTCAGCGCTGCTATGCTAGGATAAATAGTATGAAAATGGTCGAATGAATAACGATTGCTAAATGACAGATTGTTTTGTACCTTTTATGAAAGGCAGGAGAGTTAGTTGAAAAGAATTCTGAATGTATGTGGAGTAGTAGGGCTAACATTTTTACTATTAGCGGCGTGTTCGAAAGAAGAGCAGGCTGAATCACCTGAACCATTGCCACCGAAAGTTGACATAGTTGAAGCAGGTGAACTAGCAGAAGAAGAACAAGACGAGGCATTTTCAGAATTCACGGCCCCATTTACGGGATTACCGATCGAAACGGAAGCGACTCAGCGACCAATACTCGCGACAATTAACAACCATCCATTGGCACGACCACAGTCAGGGATAAGCGACGCAGATATCGTCTATGAGTTTCTTGCTGAAGGTAAAGTGACTAGACTGCTAGCATTATACCAAAGTACACTGCCTGAACAGAATATTGGACCGATTCGAAGTGCAAGAGACTATTTTATATTTATGGCAAAAGGATTGGATGCATTTTACGTAGCACATGGCTATAGCCCAGATGCGTTGGCATTACTACAAAGCGGCTATGTTGATCACGTAAATGGCATGAAATATGACGGAACGCTATTTAAACGTTCAAGTGATCGAAAAGCGCCACATAATTCTTATATTACTGGAGAGAACATGCTTGCAGGAGCAGAAAAAACGAATGCAACTATGGAATTATCCAAAATGCCGATGCTTTCTTTCCATGATTCCATTGAAAGTGCTAAACTAGGGGAAAGTGCAAAGACGATGGAAGTTCGAAATGGCATACATCCTACTTTTACAAGCGTTTACGTTTATAACGAGCAGCAGGGAACTTATGGTCGTTCTGTAGCTGATGTTGTGACAATTGATAAAGCAAACGACGCAGAAGTTGCTTTATCGAATGTTCTTGTGTTCGAAGCAGAACATAAAACAGTTGATGATGTTGGAAGGCAAGCAGTAAATCTCGAATCTGGGGGTAAAGGGCTTCTCTTTCAGGCAGGTGTTGTGAAAGAAATTATGTGGGAAAACGTAGATGGGATTCTTACACCAATGGAAAATGGAGATGCTGCGAAACTAGTTCCGGGGAAAACATGGATACATATGATTCCGACGCAGCCCGGTTTGGATACGGTAGTCTCTTATTGACCTTGATAGGATAGATAATCTTCAGAGAGGGGGAGAAGTATGCAAATTGATAAAATTCGTGGACATCAGACAGATCAGTTATTTACGGCGATACTTGAATTAAAGAATCTGGATGAGTGTTATGAGTTATTTGATGATTTATGTACAATTAGTGAAATCCAGTCACTGGCTCAGAGACTAGAAGTAGCGCATATGCTTAAGTTAAAAAAGACCTATGACACGATTCAACATGAAACTGGCGCAAGCACGGCTACAATATCACGCATCCGACGGTGCGTAGATTATGGATCGGGCGGCTATAATAAAATACTTCATCGCCTTCATCCAGAGCTAAACGAAGAATAATATCTTATATAATAAAATTATCGACTTAGAACCGTGTGGAGAAAGTATCCGCTCGGTTTTTTTGCTATAATATAAGGACGTAGATAAAAAGAGTAGGTGGTTGAACATGGATTTTACAAATTGGCGTCATGCCTTTAAATTAGACCCGGCTAAAACTGTGACAGATGAAGAAATTGAACTGCTTGCAGAATCGGGAACAGATGGAATTATTGTTGGAGGGACAGACGGGGTCACAATCGACAACGTATTAGATTTACTCGTTCGAATTCGAAGATATGCAGTTCCAATTGCGTTAGAAGTATCCACAGTGGATTCGATTACACCTGGATTTGATAATTACTTTATTCCAACCGTGCTTAATTCAACAAAGATCGAATGGATAAATGGAATCCATCATGAGGCTCTTCGTGAATATGGACATATGATGAACTGGGACGAAATTTTTACGGAAGGTTATTGTGTTTTGAACCCGGATTGTAAGGTAGCCGAGTTAACAGGCGTATCTGAAATCCCGGATAAAGAAGATGTGATTGCTTACGCACGAATGGCTGAGCATTTATTCAAGTTGCCAATCTTTTATCTCGAATATAGCGGTACATTTGGCGATCCTGAAGTTGTTCGGGCCGCCTCAAGAGTGCTTGAAAAAACGAGGTTGTTTTATGGCGGTGGAATTCGGAACGCTGAAGATGCCAAAACAATGGCAGAAATTGCACATACAATTATTGTAGGTAACGTCATTTATGATAATTTCAAAGCCGCTCTTTCAACGGTAGATGCAGTGAAATCTGTTTCATTACAAGCATAAATCAATTATAATAAAGAACAGGCGTTTGGAGAGGCGGTATAAAATACAATGAATCAAATTGCAGAAGGTTTACTTGCAGGAATGAACCCTGAACAGGCCAGGGCAGTGAAGAAAACAGAAGGTGCTTTGTTAATAATGGCAGGTGCAGGTTCTGGTAAAACACGTGTACTAACGCACAGAATAGCTTATCTCGTAGTAGAAAAACAAATCTATCCTTCGAATATATTGGCCATAACCTTTACAAATAAAGCGGCACGTGAAATGAGAGATCGAATCGACGGCCTATTGGGTGCTGGGACGGGAGAACGGATGTGGGTCTCTACGTTTCACTCAATGTGCGTTCGCATACTTCGTAGAAATGTAGATCGACTTGGCATATCTAAATCGTTTTCAATTCTTGATTCAGCGGACCAACTATCCGTTGTCCGAGGCGTATTGAAGCAATTGAATTTGGATCCGAAGAAACATGATGCGCGGGCAATGTTAAATGCGATTAGTTCTGCGAAAAATGAATGCATCGACGCAGAGACGTATCGTGGTCAACTGAATCCCATGAATCCTTATGCAAAAACAATTGCGGATGTATATGACGGCTATGCCAAGAAGTTGCGTCAAAATCAATCTTTCGACTTCGATGATTTAATTATGATGACACTTGTTCTGTTTGAACGCGTTCCTGATGTACTCGAATACTATCAAAATAAATTCCAATACATTCATGTCGATGAATACCAGGATACAAACAATGCACAATACAGATTGGTGAATATGCTCGCCAACAAGTTTAAAAACTTATGCGTTGTAGGAGACTCTGACCAATCCATATACAGGTGGCGTGGTGCAGACATCGGCAATATCTTGTCTTTCGAAAAAGATTATAAAGATGCTGAAGTGATTATGCTCGAACAGAACTATCGCTCAACGAAACGAATCCTTCAGGCAGCGAATGACGTCATTACGAACAACACAAGTCGCTATGATAAAAAGCTGCGGACAGACAATGATGAAGGTGAATCGATTTTCGTTTACCAAGCAAGAGACGAAAAAGATGAATCTCAATTTGTTGTGGGTAAAATTTTAGAATTACGTCAAGAAAGCAATTTAAAACTAGATCAGTTCGCTATTTTATATCGGACGAATGCTCAATCACGTGTAATTGAGGAGTACCTTTTAAAATCGAATCTGGATTATACAATCGTTGGTGGGACAAAGTTCTATGAACGTAAAGAAATCAAAGATCTCCTAGCCTACTTGCGCCTCATTGCGAACAATTCGGATGACTTGGCACTTGCACGTATCATCAATGAACCGAAGCGAAGTATTGGTGCTACATCATTTGACCGAATGGCACGATTTGCTATTGAACATGACCGCACAATTTTTGACGCTCTCAGAGAAATTGATTTTATGGGGTTAACCCCGCGTGCAGCAAACGAAGTAGCGAAGTTTCGTGATTTAATAGATGCATTTACGGAAATGCAAAATTATTTATCCGTTTCTGAACTAGTCGAAGAAGTACTCGATAAAACCGGCTACCGTGAAATGTTAAATCGTGAAAAATCAATTGAGTCAGAAAGTCGCCTAGAAAATATTGAGGAGTTTCTATCCGTTACAAATACATTTGAAGAACACTCGGATGATAAGTCACTCGTCGCTTTCTTAACCGACTTAGCCTTAATTTCAGATATTGATTCGTTAGATAAAGATGAGAATAAAAATACAGAAAAAGTTGTTCTAATGACAATGCACGCAGCAAAAGGACTCGAATTTCCAGTTGTGTTTATTATCGGGATGGAAGAGAATGTCTTCCCACACTCACGGTCAATGGGTGACGATGAAGAAATGGAAGAGGAAAGACGCCTTGCATACGTTGGAATCACCCGCGCGGAACAAAAACTGTATTTATCTTCAGCAAGATATCGTACGCTTTATGGACGAGCCAGTTACAATAGCCCTTCCCGGTTCATTCGAGAAATATCAGAAGATATCAAAGAGCTTGTGTCTGAAGATAACAGCTTTTCAATCGGAAGTTCACCACGTTCTCGAACCACTGCCCCTGTTCGACCGGCTGTCAAGAAGCCAGTATATAAAACAAGTGGTGGAGAGAAAATGGGATGGAATCCTGGTGATAAGGCAATGCATAAGAAGTGGGGACAAGGATTGGTTGTCAGCGTAAAAGGAAGCGGGGATGATGTCGAGTTGGACATCGCATTTCCTAGTCCGGTAGGTGTTAAAAGGCTACTCGCAAAATTTGCACCAATCGAAAAAGCTTAATTCACCAAGGAGGAAACAATGAATGAATAAAATCGAACGCGTGAATCGAGTAGAAGAATTGAATGCACTTCTTCATCAATACGGTCATGCCTATTATGTTCTTGATAAACCACTTGTTCCCGATTCGCTGTATGATGAATACTTTCAAGAGCTAGTAGCCATCGAGTCAGAATTTCCAGAGCTTGTGTACGAGGATTCTCCTACAAAGAGAGTCGGCGGTGAAATTCTTTCGGGCTATGGAAAAGTGACACATACGTACCCAATGTTAAGTTTGTCGAACGCATTTAACGAAGATGATCTTAGGGATTTTGACAAACGTGTTCAAGCAGCTACAAGTTCTAATGTCTCTTATATTTGTGAATTGAAAATCGATGGTCTAGCGATATCTTTGAATTATGTGGATGGACAACTTACACAGGGCTCAACTAGAGGAGACGGTTCAATTGGCGAGGATATTACCGCAAATTTAAAGACGGTGCAGGCAATTCCGCTAAGACTCAAGGAACCAATTTCAATTGAAGTACGCGGCGAGGCCTATATGCCAAAGCAATCTTTCGTAAAGTTAAATGAAAGTCGTGATGAAGCTGGGGAAGATCCGTTTATGAATCCGCGGAATGCGGCGGCGGGTTCACTTCGCCAACTGGATCCTAAGATTGCGGCAAGTCGTAACTTATCGATGTTTGTTTACGGCATTGCAGGTGATGCGACTGAATATGGTCTCGATAGCCATTCGGATGCGTTAAACTATCTAGAAGAACTCCACTTTAAAACGAATAAGGAACGTAGGCAATGCTCTACGATCGATGAAGTACTCGAATATATCGAGGAATGGACAGAAAAACGCAAGGACCTGGACTACGATATTGATGGCATCGTTGTTAAAGTAAATCTGTTTGAGGATCAAGAGCAATTGGGCTATACAGCTAGAAGTCCTAAGTGGGCGATAGCTTTCAAATTCCCTGCTGAAGAAGCAGTGACAAAATTAGTCGATATTGAGTTAAGTGTAGGACGGACGGGTGTAATCACACCAACAGCTATATTAGAACCCATCCTTGTCGACGGCTCAATGGTCGGACGTGCCTCACTTCATAATGAGGATTTAATAAAAGAGAAAGACATTCGAATTGGCGATACGGTTATCATCCGAAAAGCTGGAGATATCATTCCAGAAGTTGTTGCACCGATAGTAGAAAATCGAACAGGCGATGAAGAACCGTTTAATATGCCAAAGCAATGTCCAAAATGTGATTCAGAGTTGATCCGTATTGAAGGTGAAGTTGCGCTTCGCTGCGTCAATCCGAAATGTCCTGCGCAAATGAAAGAAGCAATCATTCACTTTGTTTCACGCAATGCGATGAATATTGAGGGCGTTGGTGAACGTGTTGTCGAGCAATTGTACGAAGCGAATCTTGTGCAAGATGTTTCAGATTTATATACCCTTACTACGGAACAATTAATTGAATTGGAACGAATGGGTGAAAAATCCGTTTCAAACTTACTTGCAGCAATTGAACAATCTAAAGAAAATTCCCTTGAGAAAATGTTGTTTGGCCTTGGAATTCGTCATGTTGGGGAAAAAGCTGCACAAATACTTTCAGAAGAATTCGGTACACTGGAAGCGCTCATAAAAGCAGATGCTGAAAAATTGACATCGATTCATGAAATCGGCGATAAAGTGGCAGCTTCGATTACGACTTATTTTAGCAACGAAGATGTTCTGGAAGTGCTTAGAAAATTGGAGTCTTATGGTGTAAATATGAAATATAAAGGTTTATCGAAGCAAGATGTCCCTGAGGAAGGCATATTTGTAGATAAAACTGTCGTGTTGACGGGGAAATTAGAAATATTAACTCGTGGCGATGCGAAAAAGAAAATCGAAGCACTTGGTGGAAAAGTGAGTGGAAGTGTAAGTAAAAAAACAGATCTAGTGATTGCAGGTGAAGATGCAGGTTCAAAATTAATCCGTGCGGAAGAACTTGAAATTACAGTCTGGAACGAAGCGCAATTAATTGAAGCGCTGGATGAAAAGGAGTCTTCCGAATGAAAAAGTTTTGTATAATCGTAGGACTTTCAATGGCTTTACTGTTAAATGGTTGTCTCCCTTCAAGTGATGAAAAAGATGAAGTAATTCAGGATAACGAAGAAAGTGTAGAAGAAATGGTAATCATTCCGGAAGCACAGATTAAAGATGAATATTATCGAATGCTGTTGCCCTTTAAAAAAGGAGCAAGTCATGGATATAGCGGATTTTCGAATACGAAGTACGATGTAAAAGAAGCAGAAGAGGGGTTGCTTCGCATTTCCCTTCAAACGTTTGATTCTAAAGATCATTTTTTTCAAGAAGGGCAATACATCGATGAAAAAACGGCTAGATCTTGGATTGGTAGACAATCGGAAGATAATGAAGAAGGGTTAAACCCCCCAACAACAAGTGAAATGACTGAAGCCGAAATTGCTGAAATTGCCCCAAGCTATCTTTCACGAATTGTCGAGCAAAATTACCTTGTCTTAACGGATGAGAAGAAGGTTCAGCTTGCGGGTGTTTCGATTGGACTCACATTAAATTCCATTCATTATTCGAGAAGTGGAGCAGAAACCAACATTTCTGACGATGTTCTAGAAGAAGAAGGAATGAAAATGGGCGAAGAAATTATTCGACGCTTACGAATGAAAGAAGGACTTTCAGATGTACCGATTGTGATTGGCTTATTTAAACAAGAAAGTCGGAACTCGATTATTCCTGGTACTTATTTTGGGACTGCGGTCGCTGAAAAAGGAAAAGCTGCATTATCTGGGTGGAAAGTTATTGATGAAGAATATGTGCTGTTTCCATCGGCAACGAATGATGAGAAATATAGAGAGACAGATACAGCATTTGGAAACTTTAAGCATGCAACAGATGCTTATTTCCCGAGTTTCGTCAATATGATTGGTAGGGGGCTATATAAAGATGGAACGCTTAAGTCACTTCAAATTGAAGTGCCTATTCAGTTTTTTGGGACGAGTGAAACCATCGGCTTTACCCAATATATGACGGGTCTTGTATCCAAATACTTTTCAGATGTATTAACAGAAGTAAGTATTACATCCGTAAATGGACCAGAGGCACTTATTGTAAAAGAGCCTGGAAAAAATGAACCATATGTACATGTATATGGCTATTAGTATAGTATAGCTTTTCAACCTTTTTCTTAGGTGGTATGATATAAAGCACGAACGGAAAGATGAGGAGGATATTAAATGACTGTTATTACGAACGAAGAAATGAAAATTGTTGCATATAAAGCGCACTTAACAATATCTGATGAAGAAGCAGAAAGCTATGCACAGCACCTCTCTGGAATTATTAGTTTAGCAGATGCTTTAACTGATCTTAATACAGAAGGTGTTACGCCAATGACACATGGTCTTGAATTAATTAATGTTATGCGTGAAGACGTACCAAGTGATGTTTTGGACCGTGATGAAATGTTGCTAAATGTGAAAGAGCATAAGGATGGGCAAATTTTAGTTCCATCTATTCTTTAAGGAATGATTGGGGAGGAAAAAAAATGACGTTATTAAAGAAAACAGCAGCAGAACTTCAAACGCTGTTACATAACCGTGAGCTGTCTGTTAAAGAAATCACGGAAGAATCATTGAATCGTGTAGAAAAATTAGATGGCGATGTACAAGCTTTCCTTGCGGTGAATAAAGAAGGAGCTCTCGCTCATGCTGAAGAGTTAGATAAGCAGCCTATGGACGATCGAGGACCATTATTTGGTTTACCGATTGGAATAAAAGATAACATTGTTACAAAAGGAATATTGACAACATGTGCAAGCCGTATGCTTGAAGATTTTATGCCAGTTTATAATGCAACGGTTGTTGATAAAGTAAATAGTGCAGGCATGGTAAATATCGGTAAGTTAAATATGGATGAGTTTGCAATGGGTTCATCAACAGAATCATCTGTATTCCATAAAACATACAATCCATGGAACCTAAATCATGTTCCAGGCGGTTCTTCAGGTGGATCTGCGGCTGCTGTAGCTGCAGGAGAAGTCCTCTTCTCCCTAGGTTCAGATACTGGAGGTTCCGTACGACAGCCGGCTTCATATTGCGGCGTAGTAGGTATGAAACCTACTTATGGACGTGTTTCACGTCTAGGACTAGTAGCTTTTGGCTCTTCTCTTGATCAGGTTGGCCCGATAACTAGAAACGTAGAAGATAATGCACTTTTACTGAACGCAATTGCAGGTTTAGATTCGAGGGATTCCTTAACCTCTTCAATGGAAGTTCCAAACTACCTAAGTTCTCTAACAGGCGATGTTAAAGGATTGAAAATAGGAGTACCAAAAGAATATATGGGTGAAGGCGTTAGCCCTGATGTGAAGAATGCAGTTTTAGAAGCGCTAAAAGTACTGGAGTCTCTTGGTGCAACATGGGAAGAAGTGTCTCTTCCGCATTCAAGTTATGCACTCCCAGCTTATTATTTAATATCGTCAGCTGAAGCATCATCCAATTTATCGCGTTTTGATGGCGTTCATTATGGTTTCCGTACGGAAAATGCACAAGATCTGCAAGAATTATATAGAAAGTCACGTGGTGAAGGATTTGGTGAAGAAGTTAAACGACGTATTTTACTTGGTACGTATACTTTAAGCGCCGGTCATTACGAAACGTATTTTGAAAAATCGCAGCAAGTAAGAACACTAATTACACAAGACTTTGCAAATGTATTCGCAAAGTATGATGTCATTATTGGACCAACAACACCTACACCAGCATTTAAAATTGGTGAAAAAATTGAAGACCCACTGATGGTATATACAAATGATGTGTTAACAGTTCCTGTAAACCTTGCAGGCGTACCGGCAATTTCGATTCCATGTGGATTTTCTGAAGGCTTACCACTTGGATTGCAAATAATTGGAAAACATTTTGATGAGGCAACAATTTATAAAGTGGCGCATGCGTATGAAAAAGCAACTGATTTTCATACACAAACTCCCGCCATTTGGGAGGGGAAATAATTATGAACTTCGAAACAGTCGTTGGACTTGAAGTACACGTTGAACTCAAAACGGATACAAAAATATTTTCACCAGCACCTTCTCATTTCGGTGCAGAACCAAATGCTAATATCCATGTGACCGACTTGGCTTATCCAGGTGTGTTACCTGTATTGAACAAAGAAGTCGTCGATTTTGGGATGAAGGCTTCAATGGCTCTTAATTGTGAAATTTCACCAATTATGCATTTTGACCGTAAACATTATTTTTATCCGGACAATCCAAAAGCCTACCAAATTTCACAAGACGTCCGCCCGATTGGTAAAAATGGTTGGGTAGAGATAGAAGTGGATGGTATAAAGAAGAAAATTCGTATCGAGCGCGTTCACCTGGAAGAAGATGCAGGGAAGCTTACTCATACGGACAATGGGTACTCACTTGTCGATTTAAACAGGCAAGGAACACCACTTATTGAAATCGTTACTGAAGCTGATGTACGTTCACCAGAAGAAGCGTATGCATTTCTCGAAAAGTTAAAAGCAATCATCCAATACACAGGAGTTTCTGATTGCCGCATGGAGGAAGGTTCATTACGTTGTGATGCTAATATTTCAATTCGTCCATTCGGACAAGAGAAATTTGGTACAAAAACAGAACTTAAAAACCTAAACTCATTTAACTTTGTACGTCGTGGAATTGGAATCGAAGTAGAAAGACAGAAGACCATCTTGCTCTCAGGAGGAAAAGTTGATCAAGAAACGCGTCGCTATGAAGAAGCAACAGGTAAAACGACACTGATGCGCATAAAAGGTGAAGCAAATGATTATCGTTTTCTTCCTGACCCAGACTTAACAGATATTCATATCGACGAAGAGTGGCAAGCTCGCGTTCGTGCCGAGATTCCAGAACTGCCGGATGCACGTAAAGAAAGATATATGAATGACTTAGATTTACCTGCATATGACGCAATGGTTTTAACGTTAACGAAAGAAATGTCTGATTTCTTTGAGGCAACTGTAAAAGCAGGTGCTGATGCAAAATTAGCTTCTAACTGGTTGATGGGTGAAGTGTCTGCATATCTTAATGCCGAACAAAAAGAATTGCATGAAACAGCTTTAACAGCTGAAGGACTAACAAGTATGATTAAGTTGATTTCAGACGGAACAATTTCAACTAAAATTGCTAAAAAAGTATTTAAAGAATTGATTGAAGAAGGCGGCAATGCGAATGATATCGTCAAAGAAAAAGGCTTGGTTCAAATTTCTGATGAAGGTACACTCCGCACAATGGTTTCTGAAATACTTGATGCAAACGAACAATCGATTCTTGACTATAAAGAAGGAAAAAGTCGAGCAATTGGGTTCCTTGTAGGACAAGTAATGAAAGCATCTAAAGGACAAGCCAATCCACCACTTGTCAATAAAATTCTAGTCGAAGAAATTGAAAAGCGATAATAGAACAAGAGGCGTTCGTTGTGTAAATAACGAACGCTTTTTAATGAGCTTAAATAGAAATATTCAAACCAAAATTGGCAAAGCATAAATTTGATTCAAAGCATTATAAAACGTACAATTATAGTATCTGGTGGAACGAATAGAACTTTTAAATCGTCATACTGTAAAGAAGAAGTGTGATAAAAAAGATTTAAAGAAAGGGACAACGCTATGAAACGTGCACGAGTAATTTATAATCCAACAGCAGGTCGGGAAGCGTTCCGAAAACATATTAGTGAAGTACTAGAACGATTAGAAGTAGCTGGGTATGAAACGTCCTGCCACGCAACCACTAGTGAGGGAGATGCTACCGTGGCGGCTAAGAAAGCGGTTGAGCGAGAGTTCGATCTAATTGTCGCGGCTGGTGGCGATGGAACATTAAACGAAGTGATTGCAGGTGTAAGCGAGTTTGAAAAACGACCCAAAGTCGGCCTGATTCCTATGGGAACTACAAATGATTTTGCACGTGCTTTGCGTATTCCACGTGATGTTGAAGATGCATTGGATATCATTATAGAAGGAAAAACAGTACCTGTGGATGTAGGGTTGATGAATGGACGCCACTTTATCAATATTGCAGGTGGTGGTCGGATGACAGAATTGACATATGATGTACCGAGTAGATTGAAAACAATATTAGGACAGCTTGCTTACTACTTAAAAGGCATCGAAATGTTACCCTCTATTAAGTCATCCCATTTACGTATTGAATATGATGGGGAAGTATTTGATGATGAGGCGATGATGTTTTTAGTCGGCTTGACAAATTCTATTGGCGGGTTAGAAAAATTGGCGCCAGAATCGAATTTTAGTGACGGGAAATTTACACTTCTAATCTTGAAAAAGTGTAACATTGCGGAATTTATTCGCATCGTGTCCTTAGCGATACGTGGTGAGCATCTTGATGATCCGCTCGTTATTGCTAGTAAAGCAGAAAAAATCGTCGTTACCTCAGATGCAAGAGTATTACTTAATTTAGATGGAGAATATGGAGGCGTCTTGCCTGCCACATTTGAAAATCTCTGTCGTCACATAGATATGGTAGCGCCACTTGATGAACTTAAAGAATTGAATGTGGTTTAAGTATGAAGAAGCTGTATGCGGACTAGACGCATACAGCTTCTTCATTTTAATATACGTTAATAATCGAGGATATAATTATAATAGAACAATTGCCTGGTCTTGATTTGCAGAAAGTTTCGGTAGCTCATTAACTGGAACAAAACTTAGGTGAAATACAAATCCTTCATCCCCACCGCCACCTTCAACGATATGCCGCCATGAATCCCTAGGGACACCGATATAAGACAGGTGAAAGATTGTTCTTTCATGAATTGTATTTTTGTTTTCCGGATAGTAATTTGTTTTATTTACTTTTCCTTTTAACTCAAGTTCCTCACGTTCTATGCCTGTTTCTTCTTTAATCTCCCTATAAAGCGCATCTATAACAAGTTCATCCCGCTCAATGGTTCCCCCAGGTACTTGGAAACCAGTCCCAGGTCGATTTTCTTGGGTAAAAACAAGAATTTTCCAATCCGGTTCATCGCCAATCGTGATATAAGCAAGAACTTTTCTTTCCATTTCCATAATTTCACATCCTAATAGCTAGTTCTTCTATGATACACATTATTCAGACTATTATCAAGAGATAATTTTATTTGATTCACAAAAAATTCATGACCTGTTAGTTTTTCGAGAGTTAAATGGGAGTATAGTGGGTATAGAATAGAGGAACAATAGTACATGAAAGGACGTGTCCTGATGTATAAGAAACATGAAAAACGTCTAATGTGGCTTGCTTTTGCCATTGCAGGAATCATGCTAGTTTCAATTATAGGAAGGATCTTTGGAGGCTAAAGGAGGGAACTGAATTGGGAAACGAAGAAGCAGTCTTTTTTTCTAGAGTATTGACCGAAACAACGTTATCATTCCACATTCTTTACGCGACAATAGGTGTAGGAGTCCCACTTATGATAATGCTGGCACAGTGGGTAGGGATAAAGAAAAATGATGAGCATTATATATTGCTAGCAAGAAGATGGGCGAGAGGCTTCGTTATTACGGTGGCGGTAGGTGTAGTAACTGGAACTGCAATCGGTTTACAATTATCTCTTTTATGGCCAAACTTTATGGAGCTAGCTGGTAATGTAATTGCATTGCCACTGTTTATGGAAACCTTCGCATTCTTTTTTGAAGCTATTTTTTTAGGAATCTATTTATACACATGGGATCGATTTGAAAATCAGAAAAAACATTTCTTACTACTCATTCCAGTTGCTGTGGGCGCTTCCTTTTCGGCGGTATTCATTACGATTGTGAATGCGTTTATGAATGCACCACGAGGATTTGACATTGTTAACGGTGAACTTATTAATATAAATCCGCTTCTTGCAATGTTTAACCCCGCAATGCCGACAAAAGTGGCGCACGTTGTTGCGACGTCCTATATGACTGCGGCCTTTGTCCTTGCAGCAATCGCGGCGTTTAGATTATTAAAAGGATCGAATCACGAATATCATAAAAAAGCGTTATTTCTTACGATGAAAGTTGGCTTTATTTTTGCGGTTGCTTCTGCAATCATAGGCGATTTCTCGGGAAAATATTTAGCCGAATATCAACCAGAAAAATTAGCAGCAGCAGAATGGCATTTTGAAACTGAGGAAAATGCACCACTCATTCTATATGGTATTTTAGATGGTAAAGAAGTAAAGTATGCGATAAAAATACCTTTTGCTTTAAGTATACTTGCTCATAATGATCCGACGGCTGAAGTAATTGGGCTTGACCAATTTTCGCCAGATGAAATACCACCACTCTATATCCATTATCTTTTTGACATCATGGTGACGATTGGGGTTTGGATGACGGTCTTGTCGGGCGTGTATTTACTAGGAATTAAATTAAAGTGGAAAATGGTTGCGACTAAATGGTTCCGCTGGTTGATCGTTCTCGGAGGACCGTTATCACTAGTAGCAATTGAGGCAGGCTGGTGGATGGCAGAGGTCGGGCGACAACCATGGGTTCTAAGAGGAATTATGAGAACAGAAGATGCTGCAACTACAAGTGCCCATGTCGATACAATGCTTGTCTTGTTCGCGTTACTTTATCTTGTTCTTGGTGTCGGAAGTGTCGTTGTTCTTAGGCGAATGTTCCGTAAAAATCCAGTTGAACGTGAAATTGAAGACCGCGAAATGGAGAAGGGCGGTGACGTATTATGAATCTCGAAATATTAGGGATTTCTGTACTCTGGGTTTTCTTATTTGGCTATATACTCGTCGGAGCAATCGATTTTGGAGCAGGATTCTTCAATGCGTATAGTTTAATTACAGGAAAAAAACGCATTTTGACAAATGTTATTCAACGTTATTTGTCACCAGTTTGGGAAGTTACAAATGTGTTCCTCGTCTTTTTCTTCGTTGGAATCATTGGGTTCTTTCCTAAAACAGCATTTTATTATGGAACAACCTTATTAGTTCCCGTAAGCATAGGAGTAATATTGCTTGCCATACGGGGATCCTATTATGCATTCGAGACGTACGGTGCCCGTGGACATAAAGGGTATTCGTTTATGTACGGGCTAGCAGGGCTGTTAATACCAGCGTCGTTGTCGATTGTTTTGACGATTTCAGAAGGTGGATTCGTTACAATGGTAGACGGCAACCCTGTACTTGACTACTGGGTATTATTCACAAGCAAATTGACGTGGGCAATTGTGGTGCTTAGTATCGCAGCTACCTTGTATATATCGTCGGTATTTTTAACATGGTATGCCAATAAAGCTCGAGATTTTGAGGCAGCAAATTTACTCAGGAAGTATGCGCTTATTTGGTCACTACCGACGATGATTACAGCTGGTGGAATTATTTTTGAATTAAGAAATCATAATCCTGAACATTACAGCAATATTCAAAATTTCTGGCCGATGTTCTTAGTGTCCTTTCTAATGTTTGTCGGAACGGTTTGGCTTGTCTGGAAGCGACGCAACTATGGGATGGCTTTCTTATTGTTGGTTGGCCAATTTGTGTTTGCGTTCTTCGGTTACGGGGCATCCCATTATCCGTATCTTCTGTACCCGTACTTGACAATTTACGATAGTTTCACAAATCCAGCAATGGCAATTTCGCTTATAGTTGTATTCATTTTGGGACTAGGCTTACTGATTCCATCGCTTTACTTACTCATGCGTCTATTCTTGTTTGATAAAGACTATGTGCGCGGTAAAGGTGATTATCATGCGTAAAGGGGGAAGAAAACGATGACTTACTTTCTAATGTTTTATGCTCCGTTTATCGTCCTAATTGGCGCACTTGTAATCGCTTTTGTAGTGGTTCCGATGGACGGTCCAGTTAGGAAACGGATTGAAAATAAGAAGTAATCGTAGAGCAGACGTCTTAATGGCGTCTGCTTTATTTGTTAGGATGACTATTTGGATATATATCCATTGCGAATTGTCGGATATATATCGCCAGAGCAGATCTGCATGGTAAACTAAAGGTATATGAATTTTGGAGGAAAAAATTATGTCTTTTACTGTAAATAGAAATGATCAACTAAATGTCTTTGTGGAAGATTTAACACATGACGGCTCAGGTGTGGCAAAAGTGGAAGGGTATCCACTTTTCATTCCAGGAGCACTTCCAGGAGAAGAAGTTGACATTCATGTTACCAAAACAATGAAAAAGTACGGCTTCGCTCGTTTAGTTAACGTAACGAAAAAATCACCAAATCGTGTGGAACCACCTTGTCATGTATTCTCAGAGTGTGGAGGTTGCCAAATGCAGCATCTCTCGTATGAGGGACAACTGATTCAAAAGCAGAAATCCGTTCGCGATGTAATGGATCGAATTGCCAAATTGCCACATGTCCCAGTGCATGCTGTAAAAGGTATGGACGACCCTTGGCGTTACCGCAATAAATCCCAAATCCCATTTGCACAGCGGGATGGAAAAATCGTATCTGGTTTTTATCGTACGCGAACGCATCACATCGTCGACACGGACGTCTGTCTCATTCAAAGTGAGGAAGCAGACGCATTGATGACAACGTTGAAACATGAACTTCAGATCCTTGGTATCGAAGCATATGATGAAAAAACACATCGTGGCATGCTGCGTCATTTAATCGTCCGAAAAGGTCGTGCGACGGGAGAAATCATGGTTGTACTTGTTACGAACAAAAAGAAGTTCCCACAAAAAGAAGCGGTTATTTCTCTTATTCAACGAGTCATACCGAATGTCACGTCAATTATGCAAAACATAAATAGCGAGAAAACAAATGTTATTTTTGGCGATCAAACGATTTGTCTACATGGGAAGTCCGTTATTGTCGACTCGATAGGAGACATCGACTTTGAAATTTCAGCTCGTTCATTCTATCAAATAAATCCAGAACAAACGGAAGTACTATACGGGCAAGCGCTTGAATACGCACAGCTAACAGGTGAAGAATCTGTCATCGATGCCTATTGCGGGATTGGTACAATCTCACTTTTCATCGCACAACAAGCGAAGGAAGTCTATGGTGTTGAAATTGTTCCAGAAGCCATTGTCGATGCAAAGCGAAATGCAGAATTGAACGGCATTACAAATGCATTTTTCGAAGCCGGTCCTGCTGAAGTCGTTATTCCTAACTGGTATAAAGAAGGGAAACGATTTGACGTATTAGTTGTCGATCCACCCCGAAAAGGATGCGACGAAGAATTACTGAAGACAATCTTAGAATACGAACCAAAGCGAGTTGTCTACGTATCTTGCAATCCAGGTACTCTCGCACGTGATCTACGGATACTAGAAGACGGTGGTTATCGTACGCAGGAGATTCAACCTGTGGATATGTTCCCGCATTCGAGTCACGTGGAGTGTATCTCACTACTTATTTTTGAAGGAGATAATAAACCCTAAAAGGGGTTTATTACCTCCTTTTTCTCTTGAAACGGATTTACAAAGTTGTATTGAATATGGATACTGCCATCATCTGAACAAGTGATTTTACTCACTAATGAATGCAATACCTGGGGAGTAAGAGTATTAATAGTAAGGAACTCTCTTAATTTGCTTCGCAAATCGATTGTGTAATTTTGATCTGTACATTCTTCGAGTTTTTTCAGTAACTGGGATTTAGAAATGTCACAATTCTTTAAGTCCTCGTCAGTTAAATCTTTGTACTCAATTAACTCTTCTTTTGAAATCAGTTTTTCAGTGTATAAATTAACAAACTCCAATTTCTTTTTTCGTAAGTTAATAATTCTAGCGTCTAAATCTTGAAGCTCAGTTTGGATTTGTTGCTTTTTCTTATTTAACTTACTGAGTAAGTTCTTCAAAAACACTTCATTTTGGAAAGATTGAAGCAGATAACGAAGGTCATCTATGATCACCTGTTTCAATTCTTTCTCTCTGATGGGTTTTTTATTGTGACATATTGTAGTGCCGTGCTTAATATTCCCTCCGCAGCGATAACCTTTTTGATTAGCTTTAAACCACATACTCTTTTTACATTCCTCGCAGTATATGATGTTTGTGAATAGATGTTTTTTTGGTGCAGTTGTTGTTCGTGAGCGACCTTGTCTCATTTTTTGGATAGTTTGATAAATATCTCTTCCAATAATCGGTTCGTGAGTATTTTCGTGAATTATCATCTTTTCCTCATCGATATCACGGCGCTTACTAGTTGTTACTGAGATAGTTTCTGTTCGATTTTGAACAAGATCACCACAATAATGCCTATTATTTAGTATGTTTTTAATGGTGCTAGCGTGCCAGAGATTAGAGGCATTGGATTTTTTGGCTATTTGTGATGGAGTTGCAACCTTTTCAGTTGTTAAAACTTTAGCAATAGAATCCATTCCCTTTCCGGCAAGATATTTCCTATAAATACGTCGAACTACTTCTGGTGTTTCATCTTCCCTAATTATAAGTTTTCCTTGATCACTGTGATATCCATAGGGAGGATTTGAACCAATGAAAAGACCTCGCTGAGATTTCACCCGTTTAGCCTGCTTATTTCTGCGACTGCTATTTGTGGATTCATTTTCATAAAGCCAAGCAAATAACCCAAAGTTATGCACATTTCCAGTGACGGTATTAATTGAATTATCTAAGCAGACAATATGGATATTATAATCCCGACAAATATCACGTAACTCATAGGATAATCCACCATTTCGAGCTAATCTTGATAATTCCTTAGCTAAGATAACATCAAATAATCCTGCTTTTCCATCTTCAATTAAAGCTTTCAGGCCTGGGCGGTTACCCTTTGTACCTGATTGTTTATCTGTGTAAACTTCAACGATTTCCCAATTATGCTGGGCAGCATAATTTCGGAAAATATCGATTTGATTATCAAGCGAAGTCCTTTGTGAATCTAATTCAGTTGAAACACGAGCGTAAATTGCACATCTCAATTAAAACCACCGCCTATAGTAAATTTTTGTTGAGATGTTGGTGGGTTTATTCTCCAAGTATTGACCTTTTTCAACTTTTTTAAATGTTTGTTTTGGAATATATAATTGAATGATATATGGGCTATTATTAGTCATTATTTTCTCCTTAGATATTGTATTGTGTATATATTTCGGTAAACTGTCCATAATAGTAATAGGATTTCGGTTTTCTATCCATATTGGTATACCATTATGGACAAACTACCGAACATATTATAGAAGAAATCCCTTACAGCAAGGGATTCAAATGTAACCACTTAATGAATTAAAATAGTGAAAATTTATTGTTCGGTAGTTTGTCCAGTTACAGGCAATCAATTTCGGTTTTTCATCCATTACTTAGTTGGAATCAAATCATCGAAGATATTCGTCTTGTATCGAATGTCTGTTTGTTGCCGGGGTGAAATTAAAATATAGTCAATAAAGTATAAAATAATTAGTCGTTTTTCATTTGTGCCGAGCTGAAATTTTAAAATATCACGAAATCGTGTGATGTAAATATCGGACTCTACGGCTTGGACAGATGTGGATATTTTCCCTTTACAATGATTATAATCAGATAATAGTTTCTTATGACTTTCTAAAATAGTAGATACACTTAGTTCCAACTCTCGATCATCAATATCTCGTGCTAACTTTAACTTTGCAACCAAGTTTACGATACTTCTTTCTGTCTTTGGAATTAACTGATCAACTATATTGTTCGTTTGATTAAGAAACTCTAGGGTATGTTCTTTCATTTGTTGCTTTGAAATAAGTTGGTGGACACGTTTCATAATCATAGGAACTATCTTCTCGTGGGCCTCGTCTATGCTTAACTTGTAATTACAATTCTTACACACATAATATTGATATAAATAACTTTTTCCGTTTCTTGTTGTAGAACCGTTTTGTGTAACCAAAATGCAATAACAATGTTGACATTTAATTTTGTTTAATAATAGAAACGGCGTATCAATTCTTCCATAATTATCTTGAAGCATTTTGTTTTTTTGTTGAAGTTGAAGATGAAAATTATCGATAATTGGTTCGTGAGTATTTTCAAATGTATATTTTTTCTGTCCATCTTTCAGTTTAGGAATATTCCAATTTAAATCTCCTGTATAAACGGGATTCTTAATAATGTTATCTATAGTACTTGGGCGCCATATTTTTCCCCTTGGCGAAGGAATATTCACTTCATTTAATAGAAATGCAATTTTTTTTAAAGAATGCCCCCAACAATATAAATAGAAGATAAATGATACAATCTCAGCACTTTCATTTTGAAGTAACTTTTTATTTATCTGGGTATATCCAAATGGTGTCCTCGAACCAGGACGTATAGGTGTTACCTGATTTAAATCGTTTACTAAACTACCTATTGCACGTTCTGATTTCACTTCAGATTCGTGCTGTGATAGAAGGAAATTCATTTTCATATCCATACTATCTGGATCAATGGGGTCACTTGACTTTGTTGTGTAAACTTCTAGATTGGGTAACAGTTTAAGTAAAGGTCTATAAAAGTCTAAGGTGAATGAATAACCTGTTCTGTCCATTCTTGATACATCGTGAAAGATTAGAATGGGTATCTTCATTTCTATCATTTGTTCTTTAAGCCTCATTAATGCTTTACGTTGAGTTGCTTTTTTTGAATAAGCACTTGTTACATCCTCAATTAAAATAAATTCATCTGGAATATTTAATTTATTTCTAGCAGCAAATTCCTGGATATGCTGTTTTTGAATTTCTACACTATTATTATCTTGTTGTTTATAAGAAGAGCGCCGGATATAACCAAAAGCTAATCTCATTGAAGATCTCCTCCTTCTAAAATATAATGTGATTGAAGGTCGTAAATATAATCAAATTTATTGATTTCCAAATTTACTTCATTTTGAAATACGAATACGTTCTGAATTAACATTGAACTAAGAAAGAAAGGATTGCTAATCTTACAGTCATACAAATAATCTGTTACTAATTTTGAAAGAGTATTATTGTCTGTAAGAAGCATTTGTTTTTCACTAATTTCTTCTGAAATTGATTTTTGCTGGGCTTCTAATATAGAAAGCTCCTTATAGAGTGGGTGATTTCTCCAGTTGATTACTTCATCATTCTCCAAAATTATGTTTTCAAGAATATTATTCTTTTTCATTGCAAGTATTTTTAGTTCTCCTTTGACTTGTTTGTTGATTTGGTTAAAGTAGTAACTAGAATCTTTTAAAAGTTTTACTACATCTAAATTTGCAATAACTTTTTCTAATGCCCTATTTATAATTAAGGACAAATCTTTCGTTGTTATATGAACCTTTGAATGTTTTCTTGAACAAGTATAGTAAGTGGGGTCACTTAATAGCTTGAATCTAAAAAGCATAGAATTTCCACAAACACCACAGGTAGGTTTATAAATGTTTTGTTCTTTTAAGTGAATCAATTTCATAATTAACGTTTTTAAAAATGCGTAAAGTAGCTCCTTGATGGTTTATAAGCTTTTTAAAAATAGAAAACCGATTTAATTAAGCTACATTTAACGATTGTTGTTCCATTGCTAATTTGATTCGATCTGTTGCT
>NZ_JBTLRN010000029.1:0-36658 GCF_054482775.1 Sporosarcina sp. CAU 1771
TTTTGTTTAAAATTCATAAGTGAGTCCTCCTGGTATCTAAATTAGGGGTCATTTCTTCGTCGAGAAACTGACACCCCGCATCATACCAAGAGGGCTTTTTTTGTTCAAGCCCCTAAAAAACTTCTAACAGGAATGCTCCTTTATTGTTTACTTCACTTACCTTTCCCAAATTCACAAAATTTATTTGTACGAATTAAGGATTAAAAAGGAGGTATCAATTTAGAAAGGAGAGGAAAACTTTGAAGTGATACGCTAACATAAATTTAAGTAATAACTATACTCATTTTTTCAATGGCACCTATTTATTCTGTCGTTTGTTAACTTCCATCTCCATGAACTCTGGCAAATAATTAGGCGTACATCCTTTTGAAACTTTATCACCTTTATAAAGACCTGTTTTTTCACCAAGTTGAATACAACGTACACGATTCGTTTCATCATAAACGCCTATCCAGCCTGCAGTGAAATTCATGGCCCATTGAACTTCCGGTTCTTCTTGCGAAATCTTAGCTTCCATTGCAGCTAACAAGTCTGGAGTGTTTTCAGGAAGTGTTTTTCCTGTCCACCTCAATCGCCCTTGATAATACCAATACGTACGTCTTTGAAGAGCAGAAGGACTATTTTCCCATGATTCAATCAAAGCAATTTTCTTTTTGTCTTTGGTTAAATGATTCGCCATTAGCCAATCCATTAAGTTATTGCGCTCATCAAATGTATGCATCTCCATATCCTTATCCATTTCATTGAGGATATCTTCAGTAAGAAGGTTTTTATCCATAATTAAGATTGCTAAAAGTCTTGGCAAAAAAGCTTCGCTTGACCAAAGTTCCATTGCTAATTCATGATCTTTTTTTATATCCTTCGCGATTTTTCGTAATTCGCCTAACATCGTTTTACTATTGATCTGAGCTAGAATTTCTTCTACTTTTGAAGATTGCTTTACTTTATTTTCATTCATTTTTTTATAGCTCCTTTACTAAAATATTAAGTTTTTGCATAATCGTACTCTCCACTGGAAATATGAATACGTTTTTTATTTTGCACTTCCACTACTTTTGTAGATGAAATCTTATCATGCAATGACATTTTCTCCTTATTTACTACAATGTAAATCAGAGCAATCGGAAAAAAAGCTAGTGAGAAATATTTTATAAGTGTTCGACCTATGATTTGTAATAAGCTCACTGGTTTATCATTAATGGACACTAGTGTAAGTCCCATAATTTTCATGCCTAGATTACGTTTTAATAAGCTAATACTGATAATCTCTACACTAATTAAACTTAGTAAAGCAGGTACGATTATTTCAAGTATACTCAGAAATTCCAATGGTCGACTTATTAAATCTAAAAACACTGTCGGTAAACAGATCATGTACTTTAAAAGCCAAAATACTAACCATCCTGAACTTCCATCATTTCCAAAAATAAAATAACTTGGATATATCAAATAGGAAATGCCCCCGAGTAATAACATTGACGGTATGAAAAGAATCACTCTATTTAAAATATGTGCTGCTATTCTTTTTCCTATCATAATAAATTACTCCCTTTTTTATTATGTCATACCGAGCTTTTTATATTCAAAAGAAATCGTGCATACATAATTTTCAGGAGTCTTTTTACTTAGTTTAAAAGGTTTTAACGCTTGCTCTACCTCCTCCGACAACGTCCTTTTCTTACAAAAAAACACCTATTCATAAGTTTAGGTGTGTTCTTCCAAATCTTTATTAACTGGAGAAATCCGTCTCATCAATACCAGCATCTTTTATACTTTTCAGACTGTGTTCAATCCTATCTAACTCTCTACATACATTATAGCACCAAATAATCATTATTTATAGACTACTTATTCACCTAACTTATCCATTATACTTGTAGGAGCAAGTCAAAAAGTCGAAGGAGGCATTTATATGGACGATAATAAAAACATCCTAGATTTAGGCCCATTCTTTCATGGGACAAAAGCAAAACTAAAAATTGGAGACATGCTCGTACCATTACACGTATCTAACTACCAGGATAAAAAATCAAACTATATCTATTTTACTGCGACATTAGACGCTGCAAAATGGGGTGCTGAATTAGCTAAATCTACTTCGGAAGAGCGGATTTATCTCGTTGAGCCTACAGGTGATTTTGAAAACGATCCGAACGTAACGGATAAAAGATTCCCTGGAAACCCTACACGTTCTTATCGTTCCAAATCTCCATTAAAAATAATCGCTGAATTAAGTTCGTGGGAAAGACATTCTGACGAACAAATCAATCAAATGCTTTCATCATTGAAAACGTTAAGGGAACAAGGAAAAAATGTGATTTACGATTAATTCGTCCCCAAAGCGATAAATGAAACAGTAGCGAGTGTATTGGGCTTGGATGCCATATCCAAGCCTTTTTTAGCATACCGCCATTCAGAAAACAATAAAGAACGGACAATTTCTACACATTTCGTACCAGTAAAATCCTCGTAAATCCAAAAATCCCCCGAACGATTCGTCCGAGGGAACAGATTACAATCTTCTATTTAGTAAATACAACTCTTAATAAGTTTTTATTCTACTGAATCCAATCTATTTCAATTCCAACAAAGCTACACATTCCACGTGAACCGTTTGAGGGAAAAGGTCAACGGGTTGAACTTTTTGAAGCGAATAACCAAACTGCTCCAACTCCGCAATATCTTTGGCAAACGTATCCGGTTTACATGATACATACACGATTCGTTTCGGCTGAGAGCGACCAATTCTACGCATCACTTTTCCTCCAGCTCCGCAGCGTGGTGGGTCTATTAATAGAATATCTGCAAATCCAAAATCTTTATGGATTTCAGCAAGTCCTATACGCGCATCTTTTGCAAGAAACGTTGTATTATGCAAATCGTTATCCAGAGCATTGCGTTTTGCAGATTCAATGGATGTTTCTACGATTTCGATTCCAGCGAGTTCCTTAACACGTGCTGCGAATGGCAATGAAAAGGTTCCAACACCACAAAACAGGTCAATCATTTTCTCGTCTTCTTTAGGTTTACCCATTTCAAGTGCAAGTTCTACAAGTTTTTCAGCCTGTAATGGATTCGTTTGGAAAAATGTATCAAACCACAAACGGTAACGATAGCCCGCCATTTCATCATAAATAAAATCGCGACCCGCAAGGACATGTGTTTCCTCAGACTGGACGCGATCTGCCCAATCTGTATTTACCAGCCATAAAAGACTTTTCACATTCGGAAACTTGTTCGAGATTCGCTCTATCAAGTTTTCACTTGCCGCTTTTAATTCCCCTTCAGGAGCTTCCGTAGCGAACAATGCGAGCATAATTTCTCCCGTAGCAAAGGACTCTCTTACCATTAAGTTCCGAAGAAGTCCTTCATGAATGTCTTTCGTATACCCTTTAAGACCGAACTCTTTTACCCAGTTACCTACCTCTAACATTGCATCGACAATATTCTGTCCAGCAATGAGACATGTTTCAAGAGGAATGATTTTACGGAAATTTCCTTGCTCATGCAAGCCAAGTTCTCCTTCAGGCGAGAATGTGAATTCCATCTTATTGCGGTAATGCCAAGGACTGTCCATTCCAATTGTATCTTGTACCAAGCTTGGATCCATACCGACGCTTTCAATGGCTTCTTTCACATGCATCGTCTTCTGCTTCAGTTGTCCTTCGTAACTCCAATGTTGCCAAGCGCAGCCGCCACAAATTTCGAAATGTGGGCATGGTGGATCGATTCGTTCCGGACTTTTCTCCAAAATTAAATCTGGCATTGCTCTCTTTTTTCTTTTTATCGGATGATCGACGACCACTTGGACCGTTTCTCCTGGAATCGTATGTGGAATAATTAACCTAAGTTTTTTAGGATTACTACCGGTACTTTCACGCCATAAAACAGCTTGGCCAGTACCTTTATCGTCAACATGATCAATTTCTGCAATTAGTGTTTCTTCTTTTATCGTAGTCAAGGAAGGTTCCCCCATCTATTAATATTTAGTAGATATTTTTATTTCAACTTTGGTTTTTACACTCGTAAACCCCGACTTCTATTATACTTCTAATCCTCATATTGTCGATGATTGCAGCTACTTTTATAAACTTTTGACACATAAAAAAAACACATCACCTTTATTATTTGCCAAAGCAATTGTAAGGTGAGGTGATTATGTCTTTTTATTGGTTATCTTTTCACTTTGCGAATTGACGTCTAAACTCTTCTACAATAGGTATCGATTTACGTGCTTTCGTATCGAACATGACAAACGTAAATTCTGCTTCTGTCAATTGAACGCCGCCTGTTTTGAAAATCTTTTGTGTTAGCGTTAAACTTTTCGTTCCTAATTTAACTGGAATTGTTTCGATTGTTAATTCATCTCCGAGTATCGCTTCTCCGATATAATGCATATTAAATTTCAATAGAACGATTCCAGTATTCAGTTCAACCATCTTCTCAAATGACATGCCAGCATCAGCAAACCAATTAGCACGCGCTGTTTCTAAATGATTAATATATCGTATGTAGTTCATATGACCAAAAACGTCAATGTCATTTTCAGCAACAGTTAATGTCATCTTATTTGTTAGTGTACTAATATTAAACAACCCCCCACGTCG
This sequence comes from Sporosarcina sp. CAU 1771, assembly GCF_054482775.1. Classification (NCBI taxonomy): domain Bacteria; kingdom Bacillati; phylum Bacillota; class Bacilli; order Caryophanales; family Caryophanaceae; genus Sporosarcina; species Sporosarcina sp. CAU 1771. The sequence continues at coordinate 4,608 of NZ_JBTLRN010000029.1, forward strand.
ATTTGTCAGAAAATTCACTTCTGCATTTCATTTTAACAATAAACTAGTGGTCAAGCAATTGGTTTATTTTTTTCTTAAGATGATTCTTCTGATTGTTTAATTAAAAACTCTTTCCACGCAGTGATACCGCCTTCTAATACAACCACATCATACGCTCTATCTTTTAGAATACCCGCACATTTTGTTGCGGAGTTCCCCGTCGTACATGTAATAATTACTTCTTTATCTACAGGAATTTCAGAGATAGTTTGCTGTGGATTTATTTCCAACTCAAAGACCTTCTGTTTAGAAATATTCATATCTGTTAGATTTGCGTGTTGAATATGGAATTGGTCGTACTTTTCTTCAGAACGCACATCCACTAAGACAACTTTTTCCTCTCGATTCAATTTTTCATATAATTGTTCTGGTGTAATCGTTTGAACGGACATCTGTTTTTCCTCCTTAATTCGTAGTACCTTAATGATCGCCTTGTTCGAGCGTAACACTTACAATCTCGGGACGATTGAATAATCGTACTGGAATAATACTGTTCCCGAGTCCCCTACTAATCATCATCACTGTATTGTCCATCTCGTGCTTCCCCTCAGTATACTTTGGGAATAGTCCTTGGTTCGGTGCGACTAGACCTCCTACAAATGGTAGTCGAACCTGTCCACCGTGCGCATGTCCGGAAAAAACAACATCGAAATTAGACGCTGCATAGAGTGGAAGCATTTCAGGGCGATGTGAAAGCAATAAAGTGAAATCGTCTTCTCCAAGTCCTTCTGATGCGGACCTGATTTCTTCCTCTATGATCTCGAGTTCCGACATATCTTTATCCCCATAAGTGGGGTCGTCAATACCTACAATATATACCTTATCCCCTTCTTTTTCTAGAGCTATCGATGAATTCCTCAAAACCTGTACCCCGAGTTGCTCTAATTTTTTCTCCAGAGAACCATACGATCCAGACCACCATTCATTGTTTCCCGGAACATAATAGACAGGCGCAGTAGCAGTCAATTTTTTCATTAAAAGAAGACTCGCTTCATCCCCAGATCGTTTCGAATCAATTAAATCTCCAGTAAAGACGATGATATCCGGTTGCAGCTTGTTCACTTTTCGTACCAGTACTTGCTGACCTTTTCCGAAACTTTTGTTATGCAAATCGGAAAGATGAACAATTTTGTATTGGTCAAAATTAGCAGGAAGTTTTTCTGAACGTATGACCGTATGACTCGTCACGATCGAATTATTTTGAACGTAAATAAAATAGAGGAACACTGTAAATCCAACAGCGATATAAATAATCTTTCTCTTGAACATATAACCAATCCAATCTTTGTTAACAAATTTATCGTCCATTAGACATCAACCTGCTCACAAGAAATCCGTGCTCCGTAAATTCGAATCATCGACATTCCAATAAGCTATTTCTACTTATCTTTGTTTCGCTGAATCTCTGCTAAAATAAACCCTCCCATAATGGCAAGTGGAATGCTATTTGCAAATACTGGTGGTTCCAAGAAGCTCGCAAAAATACCACCCAACACTGTTAGTATAACCGCAAGTATAATTCTTCCCATATACTATCCACCTTCAACACTCTTAAACGATTCTATTCTATTGCAGGAATTACAGTAGTGGCCAAACTTATTTTTTGGGGTACGATTAGAAACAGAAAAGCGATTCGTACACTTTGATTTATCATCACTCAGTAACCATACGATGGATACATTACAAATGTTCCCTTTTTATAATAATTAATAAATTTATTCACTTAAACGCAAAAACACCGATTCAACGAAGTGCAGTCAATAAGTTAGGTCACAATCCCGAACTTGAACTTACACAATGTACTATCGGTGCCAATGAAGAAACAGAATCAGCTTAATCGCTCAGCAAGAGAGAATTAGCACATCTGATATTCATTACTTTTACTATCCCTTTTATGGAATTTATTAAAGGGAAATATGCCCTCCAAAAACAACTTCATTAAGAATTCGTTTTTTCTCAGTTAAGGTCCCTGTTAATAAGTCGATTTCTTTTTGTATGGTACTGATTTCATCCACTTTTTCTTGGATATATGCTTTCGAAATTGAATCCCCTTGTTCATAATAATCGATTTCTCGCTGTACATTCGCTAACTGCTGATGTCTCTGCATCGCTCCTGCTGTGCTCGTTGCTTTCCGTTCTTTCAATTCCTTTTGTTCTGTGTAAAGCTCTTGTAATTTTGTCATATAAAAACCCTCCTGAAATTTTTTCCAAACAAAAAACTCCTCCCATAAGAGAGAAGAGTTTCAAAAAAAATTCTCCTCATCGTTCAGGTTTCCCTGTTGGACGTAGCACCTTACCGGCTGGCAGGTTGCTGAGACTTCGTAGGGCCAATTCCCTCCATCTCTCTTAATAAGAAAAGAGTATTCAGTTCAGTTACTAAACAATTTATCACTCAAGAACCATTCTGTCAAATGAAGCCGAAGGACGATTTCTTAATTTAAGCTATGAACGATTTTCTCTTGAATTTTCAAATACTGAGCAATTTCGTCTTCACTCAAATTTTTAAATAGGTGCACAAACACTTCATCGCCAATCGCTTGCGCTTCTTTTAACGCTTCTTCGCCAGCGCGTGTTATTGAAAGTTGAACCGTTCGGCGATCCGCTTCATCATACAACCGTTCCACAAATCCTAGTTTAACAAGTCGATCCGCAATGCTAGTCATCGCGCCTCTTGTATACCCATGGGATTCCGCTAACTCTGCTTGTCTTTGAGGCCCCTTCGTACGTAAATCGCTTAACACCAAAATCGGAGAGATGCCTAGAGGATGTTGAAATCGTTTCGTGAATTGCTTTATATTTTCATTATTCATCTGTTCGATTGCTCGAATTAATTTAAATAAATCTTTTCTCTCCAATAGAATCCCCCCGGTGAAATTTGTTGATTAGCGAAGCATTGTCGATCCACCGTCAACCATAATCGTTTGACCAGTAATGTACTTAGAATCTTCAGAAGCTAAAAATACAGCAACTCGACCGATATCTTCTTCAACATCACCGAAACGACCAAGTGGAATTTTGTTTTTAACTTGCTCATAATATTCTGGTTGCGCTTTCGCCCATGCTTGAACACCCGGAGTGTTGGCAATCGGACTAATTAAGTTTACATTAATGCCGAACTTACCCCACTCATTCGCTGCAACTCTTGAAATACCACGAATCGCTTCTTTCGCCGCTGCGTATGCGCCTTGTGTTTGGTCCCCATTTATTCCTGCTCCGGACGCGAAGTTAATAACGTTCCCTTTAGATTCTTTTAAGTAAGGAAGTGCCGCCTGCATTAAATAAAACGTTGGATAAAACCCAGTACCAAATGAAAGATCTAAATCAGCCTGCGTTGTCTCCTCAATCGTCAATTGCTTCGACGCATGAGCGTTGTTTACAAGCACATCTAGTTTTCCGTACTTATCAACAACTTTTGTAATAACCTTGCCTAAATTTTGGTGATCCATTAAGTTTGCTTGGATGAACATCGATTTAGGAGAGATTTCTTGTAATTCTTTCTCCATCGCCAATCCAGTTTCTTCGTTTACGTCTACAATTGCAACAATGGCTCCTTCTTTCACCATTGCCTTCGCCATTCCACTCCCAATTCCACCTGCACCGCCTGTAATAATTACTACTTTGTCTTGTAACCTACTCATTACTGTCATCTCCTTTTGAATTAATAACCTATATATAGTTTACCTCTAAACTATATAAAAGGAAAGTATTCAGTTTTGCTTTTACTCTATATTCATTTGAGGTATGCTACGCTTTTATTAATTAATGAAAGCAGTCAGTTAGCAAGATGCTTTTTCGATGCATATTCTATCTTTAATGAATTCATTTTTTTCAAAAGGAGGAAGATACTCTATGAATTTTCAATCTTTTAGCGGCACCGTAACAAGCATAAGTGATTTCTGGGTTACTCCAAGCGATGAAAATGGTGGATGTTATAAATTGTTTGAAGTGAATAACGGGGTTGACAGCATTGTAAATTTCGTAGTTGGGCCGAATACCTATTTTGTAGATCACGAGATGATTTTTGTAGGTGATCCTGTAATTGGATTTTACGACGCGGATGTTCCGGTCCCAATGATTTATCCGCCACAATACCAAGCCGTTGTGATGGCGATTAGTTCTCCTATGCAAAACGTAAAGGTAGACTATTTTAACAATCAATTGCTGAGTAGTGATGGTAGCTTACGCCTAAACATCTCTGCGGAAACACAAATTGTATTGGAAAACGGTCAATCCTTTAATCGAAATCCTGCAAACCGTTATTTGACCGTTGTTTACGGCGCAACGACTCGAAGTATCCCGGCACAAACGACCCCCTCTCAAATAATTGTAATGTGTTAAGTGACTAAACATGGAACCCCTTGCCGGTTCCATGTTTTATTTTAATTCGCGTTGCGGGAGCAAACCAGTGCGTTACGGGAATAAATCCGTCGTTGCGGGAATAAACCAAGGCGATACGGGAGCAACACACAACGATACGAGAACAAATATAGCCCAATCCCCGTTGCGGGAGCAAACCTGTGCGTTACGAGAATAAACCCGTCGTTGCGGGAATAAGCCAAGGTATATGGGAGCAACACACAACGATACGAGAACAAATCTAGCCCAATCCCTGTTGCGGGAGCAAACCTGTGCGTTACGAGAATAAACCCGTCGTTGCGGGAATAAGCCAAGGTATATGGGAGCAATACACAACGATACGAGAACAAATCTAGCCCAATCCCCGTTGCGGGAGCAAACCAGCGCGTTACGAGAATAAACTCGTCGTTGCGGGAATAAACCAACGCGATACGGGAGCAACACTCAACGATACGAGAATAAACCTAGCCCAATCCCCGTTGCGGGAGCAAACCAGCGCGTTACGAGAGTAAACTCGTCGTTGCGGGAATAAACCAACGCGATACGGGAGCAACACTCAACGATACGGGAACAAACCTAGCCGAATCCCCGTTGCGGGAGCAAACCTGTGCGTTACGAGAATAAACTCGTCGTTGCGGGAATAAATCAAGGCGATACGGGAGCAATACACAACGATACGAGAACAAATCCATCGCCCCACAGTTTCCTTTGTTATAATAACAAAAACGTTCTTAATTGATCGTACATTTCCAGCACGTAACTTCTTTCTTCTTTAGCCGTCTACTTCCAAAAGGGTGGTGCTTCGACTTGAAAAAACTTGCAATTGTTTTCGTCATTATTTTGGCAGGGTGTTCACCATCCCGCTTTTTGCCGGGACTTGCTCAAGAAACTATTGACTGGGTAGACGCAGTAAAAATAAACGATTCAATGTATTATGCTAATTATGAGATGAACGATTCTGGGGTGACATTTGAATCAGGGAGTGAAATTGGAGAGGTTCATTTTAATATGGATGGTCACGCAAATTCATCTTATAAAATGAAAAACAACGATGCTACGTATTTATCAAAAGGAACGAAAATCTATGAAATGAAAGACTATGCTCCAGCTTTTCGAGTAATTGCTAACGGAAAGGTATTTGAGATTGGCGAACCTGGTCACGCAAAGCTACTTGGGGATTTCTTAGACATTGAAGGCAAAGTCGATACCGTTCGATTTGTAAGTTATGAAGATGATTCACTAATTGGCGAACTTTCCGAAAAGCTAACGAAAGCATTTGTTGAGGAACTCCTAGCCTTGCCATATGAACCCGATGCCTATAAGACAAGGAACACTGACGGTTATGCCGTCTTTTTGGAAATCGTTTTAACCGACGGATCGATAACCCGTACTAGTTATTGGCCTGAAAGTAAGTTCATTTGGTACGGTGCAATTGCCACGGATCGCTTAAATGATCTGTTGGTAAAAGAATTAGCAGCGAATGGTTTTTGAAATTTGAATTCAAAACAAAAAATCGTGGATCCCAATGTAACTGGATCCACGATTTTTTATTTTTTAAACTTTATGACATGCGTCGTTTCTGATGAACTATCATCTGCCACAAATCCATTTGCACGATAAAAGGCATCTGCTTTCGATGATTCTGTTCGGACCGTCATTTCATCGAACACTGCCTTGGAATGCTGAATGATTTCTTTTAACAACTGGGAGCCAACCCCTTTTCTACGCGCTTCAGACAACACATAAAATCGTTGCAATCGCCCTACATTTTCATCCACAGCAAATGGAGATTCATTGACACCGCCAATCGCAACAACATCGTTATCTTTGTCGCGAATTAAAAACAATGCTTCTCCCTGTTTATTGAACGTATTTGACCCATCTTGAAAATCGGTTACTAAACGAGTGACAAATCGGTACCCTTCACTTTCACTTTCTTTTACTAAATGAGAAATATCAATAGCATTTAAATCTTTGACACGTTCGACTGTTATCAACATCTTTTTTCCCCCTAATAAAATTCAATGATTTTAGATTACTCTCTTAGTAGTAACCATTATTTACTCCGTATTCAAATTCAGTTCCTGGTGCTTCTTATTTATAGGTTCAAATTTACTTTCAACACAGAACGAGTAAAAACCTTTAATTTATCGAAAAATCAAATTATTTTAAAACTTTTTAAATTAATTTATAAAAAAAGGTTTATCTTTCTTTTGTCTGGGTATATATAGAGTACAAGGCGAAATTGCGGGAGCAGGGAACTTTTGACGAGTAATCTTTAGTGAACTACTTGCGTAGAATTGCACAGCCTTGGCGGAAAATTTGCAGTACTGACGACATAAATCTCGTCGAGAATCAATGTAAGAATGTTTCTCCTAGAACAGGCAAAACCTAGTAGTATAAGTAAAGATTTTGTGTAAGTGCACCTCACTGACCGACTGCGGAGGGAACTTGTTGCAAACAGCAGGTTGCGACAGCCCTAGCCAATAGGCTTAAGAAGGCAGAAAGGTCCACCAAACTGTGAGACGGGAATTGAATATCGTCAGAAAGATCAGTTTGATAAATGAAGTAAATAAAATTTTCCGCGAAAGATTTTGAAACAAGGAAAAAGCATGTTCCCAATGGAGCATGCTTTTTTCGTATGACAACTTGTATTTATCGTTCCTTCAAGCGCGGGGAGTCTTTCAATTCTCCAATCGACTGTGCCCCAATGCCAAACATCGACATACGGAGTTCCATTTCCCTGATTTTCATCACTTCGCGGACCTCTTCCGCACTTTGCGTAGCCTCTTTCAATATGGATCGCCCAAATCCTACCAGGTCAGCACCTAGAGCAATCGATTTCGCACCATCCAGTCCAGTTTTCATCCCACCGCTAGCAATCAGTGGTGAGTTTCCAATCTGTTCACGGACCATTTGAATCGATTTCGCTGTTGGAATTCCCCATTCGCTAAATGCTTCAGCAGCAACACGACGAATTGGATCTTTTGCGCGAAACTTTTCTACCTGACTCCAAGATGTCCCTCCTGCACCAGCGACATCAATAAAGGCGACTCCAACTTCAATTAATTTTTTGGCCACTTGACCATCAATGCCCCATCCGACTTCCTTGACTCCGACCGGAACTCCAAGCGTCTTGCATAATTGCTCGATTTTATTTAATAACCCTATAAAATTCGTATCCCCATTTTCTTGAATAACTTCTTGGATGCTATTCAAATGAAGGACGAGCATATCCGCCTCAGTTATCTCAACAATCTTCCTACATTCCTCAACACCGTATCCATAATTCAACTGGACCGCCCCTAAGTTAGCAATAATCGGAACACTCGGTGCGTACTTTCTCATTAAAAAGGAGGAAGCGTGTCCGTCGCTATCAAGCAACGCACGAGTAGATCCAAGCGCCAACGCCCAGCCATTTTCTTCGGCTGCCATTGCTAAGTTCTGGTTGATTGTTCCTGCAAGAGCTGTTCCGCCCGTCATTGAACTGATGAGAAACGGTGTTTTGCACTCAAAGCTGAGGAAAGAAGTTGCAATAGAAATTTCGTCAAAAGCAATTTCCGGAAGCGCATTGTGAACGAACTTAAACGATTCCAATCCTGTCGTAATCGACTCTCCGGTAACCTTTTCGTTCAACGTGATTTGAATATGTTCCGATTTTCTTTGCTCGATTGAGTTACTCAATGCCAACACCTGCCTTTACATCTTGATTCTTATAGACTTTACGTTCACCACTAGAATAATAACACCTTAATTAAGTTGAACTTCTTCTACGGTTTCTTCCACTTCGGCACGTGTCATTTTTTCACGCCCTTCTTTCATTGCCTTTAATGTTTTGTGTGCTAAAGCTAGCGGCAGACGGCAAAATAATAAAATCGATTTTTTATGAAGCGACTTCATATATTCATCAGCTTGCTTCAAGTTTTCATCTGCATATTCAAACAACTCTTCACGACTCCAACCGTCAGGTACAAAGCTAATCCCACGCTCATCCAAGTCTTCTTTCTCATTGCGTAAAATATTTACTACTTGAAGCCCGCGCCCATAACCAATCGCAAGTTCACGGTCCGTTGGTTGTTCGCCGTAATGCTCCCAAAGGTCTGAAAGCATAACGCCAACCAGTCCAGCCACGTAGTATGTATAGTCATCCAAATCTTCCCGTGTCCGTATTTCCCAGTTTGCTTGTGACCACTTTGCCATTCCAGCTGCCATTTCACACGCAGCATTTGTCACGATGGGCAAAGCATCTTTAGGGCAAGCTTGCAACCACTCTTCCAAACGTAGAGTAACCTCAGGCATTTGATCTTTTGTCTGTCCGAGAATCCTTACATACGCTTCATTGTCAAAGGGTTGTTTAAACAACTCGCTCACTTCCATTAAAATTGTGGACTTTTCATCATTGGCCAATTCTTCATGATCTTCAATTTCATCGATTGCGCGAAACACTAAATAAGCAGATGCAACCGCAGACTTTAATTCCTTCTGCAAAAAAGTAATCGGAATATAAAAAGTACGACTCGTCTCTTTTAATACACGCATTGCATCTTTCGGAAACTTACCCATTCAAATTCCGTCCCTTCTGGTTAAATCTGAAACATCACTTTCAAAGTATATCAAAAATTTAGAGTATAGAATTTCATACCCTCTTAATCAACAACGTTGAAAGATAATGGCTGTATAACAATTTAATCATAAACATAGGAGAAAAGAAAACAATTGGGCGAATTATTAATAAAGTTATCTCGACTTCATTAATTATCTCTATGAAACCAATTTATTTTTTAGGGGAAATAAAAAGTATGTTCCCCGTCGGATAACGGGTTTAACAAATGAATTAGCATATCAATTCACACACAAATTGATATGCCATATGTAATTCGAAAAACTCAATTCTCGTGGGCTATTGGTATTATTTATTACTCAACAAACGAAGCCGATAGGAAAAGGAGGAATTAAAATGCCTACCTGCGAAAATTGGAATAAGTTAAAAAGACAACTACCTTCAACCCAGCAATAACTTGTCCCTATTGTGGAGAAAAACAGTATCAAACGCAGAAGTCGAAAAAGGAAATGGCATACCGTCATTCCCTTAAAATCCTTGGCAATAAGGCTTTGTTAAATTTGCTGGACTCATCTTTTATTGAAATCCCGTTGTATCGTTCCTTCTAAGTCATTTTATTCGGATGTAATAAACTGTTGATACCTCACTTGTTTATTGGAGTATTGATCAGTATTTACGTTGTCCTGCCAAAAAGCGAACAAATTCTTAGAACCATCCTGTTTTTCAATTTTGAAGATGTCATCAGTGTTCTCTTCATCGTAAAAAGCAATCAGAGCATCCATATAAATACAGTCTCCCACTATCAAGTAATCTGCTTTTTACTAGAATCCCGAATCACATCACTCTGAAATGTTAAAAGTGGATCTTGGATCATGCCAACTCGCTGGATATCTAGGGCGATCACCTGATAAATAACGCCACCAATAGAATCAAGGCGTCTAAAAAGATCGGATGGGGAACGTTAGTCAATCATTTCCGATTCCCAGGTTTTGGACGTTTATATTGTAGTGCTTGTTTGCTGTCAGACAATCCTTTTACAACTGGATCGTTAATCGCATTGAATACGCTAACGAAAATCATACCTACGACATATGGATTCGATAATGCATCCATAATTACGCTGAACAGGATGCCCCATGTTGTAATATCGCTACCTGTAATTCCAAAGTACGCTCCTATCGGGACTGCAACGGCTAGAAAAATTTGAAACCAAAACGTCGGATTTCGAAACCTTACTTTCCAGTTTATTTTCATCTCATTACCTCCTTACTTTACAATAAATTCTATGTTTATAATTAGCGTATGCCCCTGATACTGGCATAGCCTGGGTATCAAGCCAGCATTCTAATATCGATTCAAAATCATTTTTAAATCTCCTTTAAATACTAACCTTTCTGATAGCTCCGGTATTTGAAACTAAATGAATTAACCCCGTATTTGACATATCAGTTTACACTTTATATATCCTTTGAATAATGAAACGGGTCGCTTTAGTTAAGCAAGAGGTCAATCCTTTCATCAGTTTTCTTACACCATCACAGTGTCATAATTGCACATAAATGATTACGCCCTTTGTTCGATTGTCACTTTTGGTGTTCAACAAACGCGATTCTCTAACAAGGATTTGTACCTTATTTCTATATTCGGGCCAGATTGATGTGTAGTTCCGGAATTATTATCCTGATACTGATATACAGCGAATTGCTTGTTTTCTTGTTAGTTTCATCTACTAAAATGGAACAGGTAAAAGTGTATAAAAGACAAGTATCCATCTCCTCTTTTTTTAAAGACACTTTAATAAAATACACGTCAAAAACCGCTCAGATTTCTGAGCGGTTATTTCTTACCATTTGTATTGTCAATTCGGTGTTGAAAGCAATGTTTGAATAGAGTGACTTCATTTCTGATTAAGATAAAACCTATTTAAGGATTACCCCAGAAAAACTTCCTTTTAACACTTCAATTTCATTTTGATTTTTACACGAAAAGGTGGTAAAGATAGAAACTCTATTATTTTCTCGCTTTTCATATTTTCCGATTTCAACTTCACACACTATTGTATCTCCAGTAAACACGGGCTTTATAAATTCGAAATTCATAGTACGAGCCAAGACGTTATGATCGCCACCCACTTTTGTAGGGAGTGTTGCTGTTAATAACCCTTGAATGACTAGTCGGCCATGTTCGTCAGGGGATTTATGATGAATCCCTTCATCCCCAGAAATTTCTATAAACAATTCAACATCGCGAGCTGTAAACGTGCGTTCAAAACTGATAATGTCTCCAACCTTTAAAGTCATTTATATCTCCCTTTAAACAAATACTTTTTATCACATCAGAATTCTTGCAAGGTAATACAAGTATGTGCATCGAATATTCTAATCCACTATTGATTTACTTTCAATCGATTCTAGTCGCATATTACTCTAAAACACTTTGAACAAATAAATAGCCGTGAAATACTCCTATTTTTCTCGATTAAAAGGTTCCTTATTCAGTAATTAATTCACAATGAAGTTTTTCAAGTACCCACTTAGGCACGACAAATCTTGCTGTCATTAGTGGATCAACGATTTGACAGATTTCGGATTGCCCTACGATACTCATAAGCATTGTAATTTCACTTAATGGATGATCTGTCTTTTCAATAATCCGCCCAATCATCTCACTCGATGCAACTTTAGCGGCTTCGTCAAGTGTTTCAGCGGAAACAATTTGTGAGAAAACCTCATCATTTTCCAACATTGGATGATTTAACTTTTCTCCTTTTAGAACATCTAGTGTCACCGTAACTTTTCCAGCAACCTCGACACCCGTCACGCTAACTTCCCCATCGCCCATTGCTGCGTGTAAATCGCCGAGTGCAAATAGAGCCCCTTCAACAAATACAGGCAAGTATAACGTAGCACCTTCTGCAATCATCTTATTGTCCATATTTCCACCGTGCGCACCCGGAGTTCCACAATTCACGCCGTCTCCCGCAGGTGCAACACCGATTACACCAATCATTTTATTTAACGGGATTTCAAAATCGTTAAATAAAATCTTATCGTCCTTAATCGGTAAAATTTTAGATTCCATTTCTTTGATTGTATGGCCCATGATCCCTAATTCAGGTCCAACAACCATCACGCCTTGGTTGCCAATTTCAATTTTTTCGATGGTTACTTTTAAAACATCACCTGGCATAGCGCCATCAATGAAAACGGGCCCTGTTGCAGGATTGATTGTCTCCCAGTTAACCGTTTCAACTTCTGTTTCTGGAGATTGAATTTGATTTTTAAAGCAGTCATAGGTTTCTATAGTTACAGTTGCACCTGATTGAACTATTCCCGTATGTGGATTGTTTTGATTAAACTCATATATAATTCCTGACTCAGTTGTTAAATGTAGCATTCTCATTCCCCCTTTTAATGTGTAATGCTATCACATTGCAACAAGATGACCAACTACTAGAAGGACATTTGTACAAAGGGTAAATACACTTTAATACTAGGGAAAGGCCCCTGATTTGCTCATTTTATTGTTTGGTATTTCATATATCTAATAAGAATCCATAAAATAATCGAGGTGTGCAAAAATGAATAACGCCTTTACTAATCAAACGGGGCAAAATACTGAGTCACCTGATCTATATGCGGCTAGACTCACATTAATCGGAAGTACACTTTCAACATTAGGTGATGCGCTTCAAGCTATTGCTGCAGGAATTTCGTTACAAGAGTTGGAAAAGACAACTAGTACAAACCAAAACACTTCAAACCAATTAGATCTAACCGGCCAATTAGAACGTATGCAAAAGCAGATTGATCACTTAGCTCGTAAAATAGAAAGGATGGAGCGTCGATATCGATAACATTTTGTCCCAGTCATAAATAACTCACGAAACATCACTAACGTAGGATTTTGTTTCAACTTTCTTCTACCTCTTCTTCAGATGAACCCGAGAATGCAAAGTAGAACAAGTAGATGACAAAACAGATGGCCATCGTCAAAAATCCCCAACCGAGTGTGATTTGTTCAATGAGTAAATAGTTGTTGCAAAGCTGCACAGGTGCTAATACATAGAGGAAGCCCAATCCGAAAAACAAAACGGTCATCCCAATCAACACACTGTTTTGGCCAATCGTTTTTATTTTCTTCCAGCTATCTCGCAATGGAATTCCAGCAAGGAACGGGAGACTTATAAACTTGAAGATCTCCACACTTTGAATCGTTAGTGCTTCGTCCATTGTTCGTGGAATCATCCAGTACACCAAGATGATGATAAAAAGCGTAATGCCTGGTATCCCATTTCCATTCCACTTTTCAAAAAATCTAGGGAATTTCAACTGAAAGCCCCGTGCCATTAGGAAGCCTGAAAAGAGAAGGAGTGGCATTTGCACATGCATATGCATGATCATTATTGACTCTACTAAGTTCGCGACTGGCGGGAGAATGAGGAAGAGAAATAATATCAACCCATAGAGTGATTGTTTCATGTTCCATCCCCCACTTCTCGCTCAAGAATGCTCCGTACTTTTTCTGATGCTTCGTCCACTTTTGTATAGTCCATTACATCGATAAGACTTCCTTCTTTATCAACTAAATAAAAAGCGGAGTTGTGTGCGATATTTCCATAATCATCCGGAATGACGATGACACCAAATTCATCTAATAAATTGGTTAATTCCACAGGATCATTAATTCGAGCCATTCGCCAGTTTTCTTCATCTGCACTAAAATAACTCGCGTATTCCGTTAATCGTTCTGGGTGATCTCGTTCAGGATCAAAACTAATGCTTAAAAAGACAATATCTTCTCCAAGATACGCTTTTGGAAGCGAGTCCATCACCATGGACATGTTCATTTCCAATTCCAGACAAACAGTCGTGCAAGAAGTATAAAAAAATGTAATAAGTACATAGCGATCCTTAAATTCAGAAAACAGATATTCTTGCCCGAGACTATCCTCTAACGTGACTTCTGGAAATTGAGGCTTTTCCTCAATCAATTGGTTCACCCGAGCGGTTTCAGCGGTGTATGCAGTAAATCCGTCCGTTCCCACATAAAACAACACGACACCAAAAACTAGTACGACGAGTAAAGCGATTGTTTGATATTGGTTTTTAAGCACTTCAATCACATCCTAAGAACGTTTTATAAAAAGAAGAAGCAACTCGTTGTAGACGATTACCTCTTCATCAATTAACTAGTTACCATGTTTTAAATGGTGGAGAACCTGGGGGTGCGTTGACGATAAAGTCGACGAGTGGGATGACATACCCCATCGATACGAGAAGCAACATGAGTACAATCCATAAGCCCCAGCGATCTGTCCACATCGGTGTTTTATCTTCTGAATCCTCTGGCTCCGCAATCGGGAACTCAGTTACTCCTTTTGGAGCGAAGAACATCATATTGAACACTGCGAAGACTTGAATCACTACCCCGATGATAAGCAGCGTCCCACCAATTGCGATGAACATCATATAGGGATCCCAAGAAAGGGCCGTTGCGCTATCCCCGTATGTTGTATAGGAAGTTCTTCTCGGAGAACCGAGTAGCCCAACCCAGTGCATGGCACCTGACATAAAGATCATCCCAACCGTCCAAATAAGTGTTTGAACGACCCCGATTTTATTCATCTTTGGCGTTAGAACACGATTAGAAAGATGTGGAATTAACCAGTAACTGATACCAAAGAAGGTTAGAATAACGGATGTGCCGACTGTTAAGTGGAAGTGACCAACTACCCACATTGTGTTATGAACAACTTGGTTCAATTGGTTCGTTGTTTGTGCAATTCCTCCAGCTCCTGCAGGAATGAATGCAATCATTGCAATCATCGGTGCCAAGAAACGAACGTCTCCCCATGGCAATTTTTTGAGCCAACCAAACAATCCTTTTCCTCCAAGTTTTCTGCCCGTACGTTCAAAGACGTAGAACATAGCGAATGCTGTCATCAAGGATGGAAACGCGATTGACAAGCTCATGAACGTGTGTAGATACTTAAGCGTTTGCGACATTCCAGGGTCAACAATTTGGTGGTGAAAGCCTCCAGGAATGTTTGTGATCACGATCAGAATGACAACGACTCGAGTTAATGTATCGCTAAAGCGTCTGCCACCGATAATTTTCGGTACGATCACATACCATGCCGATACTGCCGTTAGATACCAAATGTTAACGAGCGTATGACCGAAAGCCCAGAATAATGTACGGCTGACCATGACGTTAATTGTCGGAAGTATTCCAGCTGACCAGAATATCAACGTGATGACTTCGATTGTGACGCCGATACTTCCGAAAAACATAAGTGTAAAAACACCCATTGCGAAGAATGCAAATATTGGAATATGCTTCCCTTTATTCACTTTTCTCCAGTGCGCGACGTTAATGAATACTCCGAATGTACAAACCCACACACCCAGTACTAGAATCGCTAGACCGATGTAAAAGTCAGGTGACGCAGCCATTGGTGGATAGAATGTGTAAAGGACAGACGCTCGACCTGTTAACACCGGAATAACTGCAATTACTAAACCAACGATTTGCATCCAGAATCCTATCCAACCCATTTTTCGTACTTTTGGTAGTAACCCACCTAATGTGTGGGATAATCCTGAGTAGAAATAACCGATTGTGAAGAACATCGTTAAAACGATAACTAGCAGTATTCCATGTGCTGTTAATACTTGATAATAATCAAACCAATGAGGCAACTGAATTAATCCTGCACGTTCAAGCCCTTGTAAAAGTCCTAATACGCCACCAACTAAGAGTGCGATAAATGCAACTACCATAAATGATCTAGTTAACTTTGCATCTGCTGCATTCACACCCATAGCTCGATTTGTTTTCTCTTTAATCGTTTGTGAAATTGCTTTACTCATAGTACTCCCCTCCTTTATTTAACAGTAATTGTTGTACTCATCATTTGGTGACCGATTCCACAGTACTCGTTACATAACACTAGGTATTCACCGGGTTTATCAAACTTCTGAGTGATTTTTTGAATGTGTCCTGGCATAACCATCGCGTTCAGATTTGTTCCTGCTACTTGGAATCCGTGGACAACATCCTTTGATGTCATAATGAACGTAACTTCTGAACCTACTGGAACTTCAATGTCACCCGGTACGAAACTAAAGATTTCAAGTGTCATAACGACCTCATATTTATTCTCTCCCGTTTCAAAAATACCCGGATTATCAAACGGTGCAGTTTGGTCCACTTTTTGAGGATCAATTGTTTCCTTGTGACTTGGGGGCCCCATGCCTAATGCAAATGTTTGATACCCGACAACGACCATAAATAGTACAAGAATACTTACACTAATAATCAACCACACTTCTTCATGTCGATGCATTTTCATATTTATCCCTCCCTATACTCGGTACATGTAAATGACAAAAAGTAAAGCCCACATAAAGACAATGACTGCTCCTACAACACCAACTGAAAACATAGTTCCTTTTAGCGATGAATCGTTTTCAGTTTCTACTTTCTCCTGATTGCTCAATTTTTCGATTTCCATCACGTTCAGCTCCTTTATTTTCTTGTTACTTTGAGAATAAGTGATAATCATTCTCAGTAATGTGATTTAAATCACACTGAAATTGGTCGGTTTTACACTTGAGTGAATTGAATGTCTGTGATGTTGATTTTCATTACTTATAAATGGCTTTACATCAACGTTTACACTAATAAAAAAACACATTTCCAGCACTATATTTCGACGGAATAAATAGTGACAATCTTATGAACACTTCGAGGCTACCTAGCTATTTCAAATAGACAAGTCTGCGTTTAATATAGCAGGCGAGTATGAGATCGTAGGATTCGGACGCCGATGGGTAACGTTGCACTACGGAGGCAATTGGTTGTACTACTCGCGAGGAAGGTTGCACTTCGAATGCCATTGGTTGAACTACTGGCCCAATACGTTGGACTTCGCAAAAAACTCCATAAAAAAATCCCCAAACGATGCATTTCTGCATCATTTGGGAATTGGACTTTCTTATATAAATACATTTTCCTTAACTTTGTCCGGACAAATCACATATTGACCGTCTTTCACTTTCAGCGATCCTTCTTTTTTCAGTTGGGAAATCATTCGATTCACAGATTCTCTCGTCGTACCAATCATATTCGCAAGATCTGCATTTGTGAATTTGGTGTTGATTTGTATCCAACCATCCGGCTGCACACTGCTATGTGTTTCACAAAGTCGCTGGAGGAGTAGAAGAATACGTTCGTTAGTACTCCGAAGCGACATTTCTTCCAAACGTTGTTGCAGTTCGACAATTCGATCGCCTAACACACGTAATAACTTTATCGATAAGTGAGGATTCACAACGAGCACTTTTTCAAAGTCTTTTATTGAAATGGAGAAGAGAACTGTATCCTCTATTGCTTGCGCGTGTGCTGGATAGTTTCCCGGCCGGAAAAATCCAACATGGGGAAACAAATCTCCACTTTGTTTAACACAAATAATTTGTTCTTTTCCAATGATATCATTTCTAAACACTTTAACTTTTCCCGTCGCGATAATAAAAACTTGGGTTACCGGAGCTTCATGCATAAAAATCATGCTTTTATCTGCAAAGCTTTGCTTCCTTGCAATATCATAAAACGGTTCGATTTCTTCATCAGATAAGTCTTTAAAAAGAGGTACATCTCGTAAGATTTTCTTTAACGTTAGCAAAGGATTCCCTCCCCTCTAAGTACGGTATGCAGCTTTAGAAGATTCTACTACTTCTATTTTATCATAAAAATTAGGATTCCAAGACTTTTGGAGAAACACTGTACAAGTCTAGCTCAATTTCTAAAGGCTCTCCGCAGGCTAGTTTTGCAAGCTGTTCGCCTAAGAATGGACCTACTGTTAAACCAGATGCACCAAGACCATTTGCCATCAGCAATCCTTCGACGCCTGGAATAGCTCCTATTACCGGAAGAAACCCCGGCGTAAATGGGCGAAACCCAACGCGTGCTTCGGCAAATTCACCTTCAGCTAACCCAGGTGCAGTTGCGAGTGCTTTGTCCAACACTTCATGTAGTCCACCCGCAGTAATTCGTTGGTCAAATCCAAAGTCGTTTTCATGCGTCGCACCAATTACGATACGCCCATCGTCAAAAGGAACGATGTACTGATCGTGAGGAGGCATGACAACTGGCCAAGTATTTGTATCTTTCGTTTCAAGTTGTAGATGAATAATTTGTGCTTTTTGTGAAAAGATTTGTACATCTACTCCGAGTGGTTCAAGGAGTTCGTCAGCCCATGCGCCTGCCGTAACCAAAACGGTATCCGCTGTATAGACTTCTTCTCCAACTTGGACACCCGTCACTTGATTGGATGAAAAAAGTAACTTCGCAGAACCATAAATGTATTCGGCACCATGTTTCTTCGCCGCATTGTTCAGCGCATCACGAAGTGCGCGTCCATTTACACGTGCCGCCCCACTCACTCGAACGGAACCAAAGTTATCGGTTAGTGGTGGAAAGAGATCCACTGTTTCTTCCGATGTCAGCTGTTCAATATCTCCAATTTCAGGTGCATCTTCGCGCCTCTCTGTTGCTCGCTTCACCATTTGCTTTAACTTGTCCACATCTGAATGCAAGCTAATTGCCCCCACTTGCTCGTACCCCGTATCCGTTTCCCCGTCCGCATGCAATTGGTCGATGAGGGACGAATAATAAGCCGCCCCCGCTTTCGCAAGTCCATACCACGCTTTGTTTCTTCGTTGTGAAATCCACGGACAAATAATTCCCGCAGCAGCATCCGTCGCTTGTCCTATATCTTTCCGGTCAATAACGGTTACAGCTACCCCTTTTTTCGCTAAATGGTACGCTGTCGATGCACCTAGAATCCCTGACCCTATGACAATGTAGTTTTTCATATAAACACCTTTTCCACTTTAGTCGTTGCTTCTATAGTACCTCATAAACCAAAAAAACTCAGCCTGATTAACGCAAGACTGAATTTTTTCTAGGAATCTTTTTGTTTATTCATTTCAAATACGCTTGCACCTATCAAGTGAATCGTACTTGATTAAATAACCTTTTCAGAATCTCTACTAGCTCTTCTTTATTCTCTAAAGAAACGTAGATCGGATCAAATTTTGATTGATTCTCTTTAAATACCATTAATTCAAAATCTGTTTCGTACGTACTAAACGTATATCTAACGATGCTACTATTTTGAAACGTTACTGTTTTGTCCTTGCCAATAAAAACGATTCTTTTATTCGTAATATACAAATCGCCTCTATACGTGAAGATTTCTGGCCCATACTTAAATTCTCTGTCCAGATAGTAAGATTTGCATTGAAAATGACATACTTCTTTATTTTTCAAAATTAACCCTTTAGCTTCTACAGCTTGTAAATCTAGACCCAATCCACTCACTCCTTATCCAATACGATTGATGTCCATTTCCAACACGATTGGACAATGGTCACTTCCCATAATATCCGAGTGGATGTCCGCATCTACCAAAGATTCTCGTAATCTTTCTGAGGCGATAAAGTAATCAATGCGCCACCCAATATTTCGCTCCCGAACTTTACTCATATAAGACCACCACGTATAAGCCCCTTCTTTATCCGGGTGAAAATGACGATATGTATCAATAAATCCTTCTTCCAAAAGCGAAGTCATCTTCCCACGTTCTTCGGATGTAAATCCAGAGTTGCCAATATTCGACTTCACATTCCGAATATCGATTTCTTGGTGCGCCACATTCAAATCTCCGCAGTATACAACAGGCTTCACTGCATCTAATGACACTAAATACTCCCGAAGTGCATCTTCCCACTCCAACCGATAAGGAAGTCGAGCTAAGTCACGCTGGGCATTTGGCGTATACACATTGACCAAATAATACTTCGGAAATTCCAGCGTCAAAATTCGGCCTTCTACTTCTTCATCCGAATCCCCAACACCATATTTCACAGTCATCGGTTTTTCCTTCGTGAATACAGCTGTACCGGAATAGCCTTTTTTCACAGCGTAATTCCAATATTGGTGATACCCTTCTAGGTCGAGATCGATTTGGCCTTCTTGCAACTTAATTTCCTGCAAACAAAATACATCTGCATCGACTTCATTAAAATAATCCAAGAACCCTTTTCGAACACACGCCCTTAATCCATTGACGTTCCAAGAAACAAACTTCATTTTCCAATCGCACCCCTATTCAATACTTTTCTATCGTTACTTTACATGCCGTTTCTCCGTAAATGCCATACGCCGCGTGATACGTTGGTCCGACCCCTTGCTTGAATCCGAAAGAATGGCGAATGGCAGCAGTTATGAATTTCTTCGCAGTTTCGACTGCCTCAGGAACCGATTGCCCTTTCGCAAGTTCTGCTGTGATGGCTGCAGAATACGTACACCCAGCACCATTTGTATGGATTGTGTCCAATCTCGGTGCTTCTAATATATATAAATGCGTTCCATCAAACAATATGTCCGTTGCGGGCCCTTCTAAGCGACCACCCTTTACAAGAACATACTTCGGACCTAATTTATGTAGTTCAACTGCTGCTTCTTTCAACTCATCAACCGTCGTCATTTGTCCCCGTCCTAACAACTCGGAAGCTTCCTCCATATTTGGGGTAATGATTGTCGCTAACGGAAGTATTTTGTTTTTCATCGATTCAATTGCGTCTTCTTTCAATAAAACCGAGCCAATCTTTCCAATCATAACTGGATCGACAACAATATTCTTAACACCTGACTGTTCGATAAGTTCAGCAGTTTTCGTAATGATTTCTTCTGTAAATAACATACCTGTTTTAATTGCGTCCGCGCCGATGTCACTTAAAGACGTTACTACTTGCGCTTCAATAGCTTCGACGGATTGTGGGAAAATCCGCCTGCCCGTTGTAGGATGTTCGGCGACAATAGCCGTTACAGCTGTCATGCCAAAAACACCTAACTCTTGAAACGTTTTTAAATCTGCCTGAATTCCAGCCCCGCCTCGCGCTGCGGATCCTGCGATGGATAATGCACGTTGCAACATATCGATTCATTTCCTTCCTTTTCAACTTATCTCGATTTCAATCGAAAAGGCACTCGTCCGATTGAGACTAGTGCCTTCACGTTAAAACTTCGAACCACTATCTCCGTACTCATTGAGCAGTTCTTCAAAACTCTTGTTTTTCTCACGTTCTTTGCGTTCACGACGGATTTCTTCTTGTCGCTGCTCTTCTTTTTTGTTCTCCACATCTTTTAATTCTTTTTTTGCCAACTTTAATTTTTCAAGTATATCATCACCCAACGCGTCGGATAACGTTAACGAATCATTCTCTTTTGCTTTTGGACGTGCCACTTGTTTTTTACGTTTTTTCATCGTTTCCACCTACCTTAATTAAGGACGTTTAACAATCGCAGCTACACCTTGGCCTCCGCCAATACAAAGCGTTGCCAGTCCTGATTTTGCATCACGGCGTTTCATCTCATGTAAAAGTGTCACAAGAATCCGGGCACCACTTGCACCGATTGGATGACCGAGTGCGATTGCACCACCGTTGACATTTAATATGTCGTGATTAAAGCCAAGTTCTTTATCTACAGCAAGGGATTGCGCAGCAAATGCTTCGTTTGCTTCAATTAACTCAATCTCAGAAAGGTCCATGTTTGCACGTTTAAGTACTGTTTTCACTGCTTCTACCGGTGCAATTCCCATAATTGAAGGATCGACTCCTGAAATTGCATTCGCAACGATTGTCGCTAGTGGCGTAATGCCAAGCTCATCAGCTTTTTCTTTCGACATAAGTACGAATGCTGCAGCTCCATCGTTAATTCCAGAAGCATTTCCTGCTGTCACACTGCCGTCTTTTTTAAAGGCCGGTCGAAGTTTTCCAAGTTTATCGACCGTCGATCCTGCTTTTACATATTCATCTGTATCAAAAACAATCGACTCACCGCGGCGTTGTGGAATTTCGATTGCGACAATTTCATCTTTGAACTTCCCTGATTCAATTGCAGCAGATGCCTTTGCCTGTGACCATGCAGAAAATTCATCTTGTTCTTCACGTGTAATTGAATATTTTTCACATAGATTCTCTGCAGTAACACCCATATGATAATCGTTGAATGCACACCATAAACCGTCTGTAATCATGCTATCAACGACTTTTTGGTCCCCCATTTTGAATCCTTCACGTGCTTTTGGCAATAAATACGGAGCTTGGCTCATGTTTTCCATGCCGCCTGCAACAATAATGTCAGCATCCCCCGAAAGAATCGCTTGCCTTGCGAGTTGAACGGTTTTAAGTCCCGATCCACACACTTTGTTAATTGTAAGCGATGGAACTGTTTCAGGAAGACCCGCTTTGATCGCTGCTTGCCTTGCTGGATTTTGTCCAAGGCCTGCTTGTAGAACGTTCCCCATAATCACTTCGTCCACTTGCTCAGGCTTTACCCCTGCACGCTCAAGCGCTTCTTTAATAACAACAGCCCCTAAATCTGTTGCAGGTACGTCTTTCAATGAACCCATAAATGAACCGATTGCTGAACGAACCGCACAAACAATAACCACTTCTTTAGACATGTGAATTCCCCCTATTTCCATTTAATCAATGATTTCCAATAAATAAAGTTGCTTGTATAGACATCCCTTCATTACAATATACTTAAGGAGGGATGGTATGTTTATTTTACCAGATAAAGTGACGATAATCGAGGTCGGCCCTAGAGATGGTTTACAAAATGAAAGTAAACTCGTTTCCGAACAGGACAAACTCATCTTTATAGAAGCTCTGCAACAAGCAGGAATTACCGAGATGGAACTCACCTCATTCGTGTCCCCGAAATGGGTACCACAAATGGCAGACGCGGCTGGAATCGTTGAAAAAACAAAACGAATTGGTCGTCAGTTCGTTCTCGCTCCGAATGCAAAAGGTGCAGAACTCGCACTTGAAGCAGGTGCAACAAGTGTAGCTGTCTTTGTAGGTGTCAGTGATTCATTTAATAAAAAGAATATTAATCAGACAACAAGTGAAAGTTTACAAACATTGAAACCCGTCATTTCAAAATTAAAAGAGCAAGATATTTTTGTCCGTGCATGTATTTCAACGGCATTTTATTGCCCATTTGAAGGCAAAATTAGTTCTGAAAAGACCATTGCTCTTTGTAAAAGTTTTGTTGAAATGGGCGTGGATGAACTAAGTGTCGCAGATACAATAGGAATGGCGAATCCCATAGAATGCTATAACTTGTTTAATGCTCTACTCGTTGAACTACCTGATGTACTCCTAACTGCACATTTTCACGACACGCGTAAAATGGCACTTGCGAATATCTATGCTTCTCTTCAAGCTGGAATTGATCGTTTCGATACTTCAGCAGGCGGTCTCGGGGGCTGTCCGTTTGCACCTGGTGCTACAGGAAATGTCGCAACAGAAGACGTTGTACACATGCTCAGTTCACTTGGGATTGAAACGGGTGTCGATGTGAAGAATGTCTGTGAAGCAGTAGACAAAATTTCCCCACATGTTTCGCGCCCAATCGAGACCGGCATGTACCGACTTTACCTAAATGATCAGTTGTAAAAGGAGGTTACTTAATTGAAGCGTCGTTTTCTTTACATCGCTGGCATTCTCTCAGGCATCGCTACAGCACTAATGACTCTCTTTGGCATTTTGCTAACAAACCGAATTATGTATATCAAAATGAAAGACCCTGATTTAGTCATGAGACGTGAAGTTCTTGCCAAACGATTCGACCAGAGATGGTATGACACGGTTCGTAAAGAAGATATGTGGATTAAGTCTTCAAATGGTTATTTACTAAGAGTGGTTTTTTTGAAACCTCTCGAAACGAAGCGCACAGTTATCATATGTCATGGCGTCACAGAAAATAAAATTAACTCCGTTAAATATGCCCGTCTATTTGAGCGATTGGGCTTCAATTCCGTAATTTATGATCACCGAAGACATGGTGATTCCGGTGGGAAAACGACAAGTTTTGGCTATTACGAAAAAATTGATTTAAAGGAAATTGTTACAGCCATACGAGAAATCATTGGTAAGGATGCCTTACTCGGAATTCACGGCGAATCCATGGGTGCAGCTACAACCATACTTTACGCAGGAACTTTTGAAGATGAAGCCGACTTCCACATTGTCGATTGTCCGTTTTCGGACTCATCAGAGCAAGTTCTTCATATTTTAAGAAAAGATACACCCCTTCGAAATGCAATGGTCATTCGTATTGGGAATTTGTTTATGAGAATGCGAGATGGCTATTCACTTAAACATGTCTCACCAAGAGAAGTTGTAGGGAATATAAAAAAGCCGATGTTGTTTATTCATAGCTTGGAAGATGACTTTATTCTCCCTTATATGACCGAAGAATTATTCGAGGCGAAACAAGGAGACAAAATGTTAAAGCTTTTTCCTAAGGGCGGTCATGCCAAATCCTATAATGACAACCCGAGAGAATATACAAAAACCGTGAAAGAATTTCTGGACACATTCAATTTAAACTGAATTCATGAAACACCTGCTAAAAGTACCTGCAGGTGTTTTTTGGATGTATTAAAAAATCACTTCCCCCAATTATTTCTAATGGGAAAAGTGACTGAAATTACTTCTTAGTTTTCTTTGCCTTTTTAGGCTTTTTACCTTGATCATCACTTGCTCTATTCATTTGAGTCATCATCTGATTAATTTTCTTTTGTGACGGTTTCTGACCCATTTGCATCATCATCATACGTAACATATCTTCATTAATTGGTGGATTATCTTTTAAATATTTCATCATATATTGACGTGCAATGAAAAATCCAAGAGCCACACCGCCCAATAGCGCGACGACAATTAAACTAATTCCTAATGGTAAGCTCATCCGCTATACCTCCTTCACTTTCGTAATTCGTTTTACTCTACCCCGTAGAATTATACATCATATACGCAGTGAAAGGCAATGAGACTTATGTAAATATTCCTTATAAACTAGATTACTGCAAAAAAACAGGAATTGGAATCAAAAAAGCTCCATTTTTAACAATCTAAAATGGAGCTCACTTATAATTCTGTTCGAATCTTCAACGAAATGCTACCTCTTCCCTACCTAATCTTCGTGAATATTTTAGAGGCTTTAACCATCCCCACTCGCCTTGGCCATCCATTACTGCAAAAAAACGATTCCCAGACTCAGATAAAGCAACGAATAAATCCAAATCTAACATACGCGATCCATCACAATAAACATGCATCAAGTAATTTGAAAGCGATATTGAAATGGTTCCCTTTACTGGATGTGTTAAAACGTACGTTCCTTCGTCATTAATATATGTTGAAAATCCCTTACCTAAAGTATCGACAATCGCTTTACTAATTGTTTTCCTCTCGATAAGATCACATAAGTAGTGAACTTCTTTTAAGTGTTCGCTTTGCTCCAAATTCTCCGTTAATAATTCATAAAATAATTGCTCTCGCCCAATAAAAAACGGTTGGTACATTTTCTTCACTTTATAAATGCCATATGATCGCATCATCGCCACCTCCTAATGAAATCGTACATGTATTGAACTGAAAAGTCTGTCACATTGCGGAGTAGAACGTCACTATTATTGTCACATTGGGACAATTACTGAAAATATAGTCAAAAAAATCGAAAAAAGCTGTACGATCAATCTAAATTCGATTGATCGTACAGCTTTTAAATTAATTATCTAGTAATGCTTTTACTTTTGTGAGTACATTTTCTTCAGTAAATCCGTATTTTGCAATTACGGTATCTCCAGGTGCACTTGCTCCGAACGTATCGATGGTAATGAGATCACCTTCATCTCCAATATACTTATGCCATCCAAGAGAGGCGCCCATTTCAATACCTAGACGTTTTTTCACATCTTTCGGTAAAACACTTTGCTTATATTCTGCGTCTTGCATTTCAAATAGATCCCATGAAGGCATTGAAACAACAGACACATCGATTCCTTCAGCTGCTAATTTTTCTTGTGAAGCAACCGCCAAATTCACTTCTGATCCTGTAGCAATTAAAATTGCATCTGCCTTTTCTTTCTTGGCAGGAGAAATAACGTATGCACCTTTTTTTACGCCCTCCATTGCTAGCTCCCCCGATTTAGGAAGAACAGACAAATTCTGGCGAGATAAAATGAGCGCAGTTGGTCTATTTTTTGATGACACTGCAATATTCCATGCAGCAGCTGTTTCGTTCGCATCTGCTGGACGAATGATTGATAGACCTGGCATTGCTCGTAGTGCAGCTAAGTGCTCAACAGGCTCATGAGTTGGGCCGTCTTCCCCTACTGCAACACTGTCATGCGTGAAGACGTAAGTGACCGGAACCCCCATGATTGAAGACAAACGAATAGCTGGACGTACATAGTCACTAAAGACGAAGAACGTTCCACCAAATACGTGCAATCCACCGTGAAGAGCCATTCCATTTAATGCTGTACCCATAGCAAATTCACGAACACCGAACCAAATATTACGCCCCGAGTAATCCGTAGGCAAGAAATCGCCTGAACCTTTAATCGTTGTCTTATTTGATCCCGCAAGGTCTGCACTACCTCCAAAGAACGAAGGAACTACTTTAGCAATTGCATTGATTGCGTCGCCTGAAGCTGAACGCGTTGCATGTGAAGTACCCGCTTCGTAAGTTGGGAGTAATTGTTCCAGATTTTCAGGGACTTTACGTTCAATCGCATCTTTTAACTGAGCTGCAAGAGTTGCATGAGATTCCTCGTATTTTGCGAAAAGCTCGTTCCATTGTTGTTCTTTTTGCACACCAAGTACATCAGCAGCTTCTTGGAATGTTTCATAAACACCTTCAGGAACATGGAAATCTTCTTCAAAAGTCCATTTGTAATATTCTTTCGTTAATTTCATTTCATCTTCACCAAGTGGCATACCGTGAGCGTCTGATTTCCCGCCCCGATTCGGTGAGCCATACCCGATGACTGTTTTTACTTCAATGAGTGTCGGTCCACCCGTATTTGATTTTGCTTGTTCAATTGCATTTGAAACATCACCGATTTCATTGCCGTCTTCAACACGGATATAGTTCCAACCGTATGATTCAAAACGCTTACGAATATTTTCTGTGAACGACATATCTAAATCACCATCAAGTGAAATGTCATTGCTATCGTATAACACAATTAGTTTATCGAGTTGTAAATGACCTGCAAGTGATATTGCCTCAGCAGCAACACCTTCCATTAAGTCCCCATCTCCACAAAGAGCATATGTATAATGGTCAACAACATCAAATTCAGGTTTGTTGTAAGTTGCAGCCAAATGCTTTTCTGCCATAGCCATACCGACTGCCATTCCAATTCCTTGACCAAGTGGTCCAGTAGTCGCCTCTACACCTACCGTATCGCCGTATTCAGGATGTCCTGGCGTTGAAGAACCCCACTGTCTAAAGTTTTTAATTTCAGCCATTGGAAGCCCGTAGCCACCAAGGTGAAGTAAGCTATAAAGAAGCATTGAACCATGTCCAGCCGAAAGTACAAAGCGGTCTCGGTTAAACCATTGTGGATTTGAAGGATTGTGGTGCATATGTTTTGTCCAAAGCGTATAAGCCATTGGAGCAGCACCCATTGGCAATCCCGGATGTCCGGAATTTGCTTTTTCAATTGCATCAATTGAAAGTGTACGGATGGTATTAATTGCAAGTTGATCAATTTGTACGGTCATTTGAGTACATCCCTTCCCAATTATATCTTTACTACATCTACTAGTTTAGACAAGTAGCGCTTCAAATACAATACTTCGGGCCAAACCATTGACTATTGTAAGTATTTTCCGTCTTTTGCACGCTTGACTTTTTCAGGTGTTACGTCATTTCCCTCAGGATCGACGACTTTGACGTGTTCAATTGTATCGCGCATCGATGAACGAAAGGTTTCCAAGTACTCTTTGCGAAGAGAAGTCTGCTCTTTTGCTTCTTCCATAGATAGACCTGTCGTTTTTGATTTGTTAGCTAATACATTTATGCGATTTATTTTTTCTTTAGATAACATGTGAATTCCTCCATTTTCGTTTCATATAAAAAGGTATACAAAAAAACAGGAAAGTGCAACCAATCAGCCTTCCTGCTCGAGTTCGTATTCTTTATATCGACGATGGACCGTTGCCTTACTAATAGTATGCCCTAGCCCCTTTAGAACTCCCGTTATTTCTTCGTACGTCAAACCTTTATCGCGCAAAGATACAATCTCACTCACAGGGATTTCTATCCGCTCTCGACCTTCCGCATTGCCTCTATTTTTTAAATTGCGCTCAGGTCGGTACCCATCTCTTACAGCCCTTTTCATCCCACGACGTATTTTTGCATTATGTAACTTACGTTGATATTCCTCAACAATCGAAAGGATTTCAAGGAGCATTGTATCCATTTCATTCAATGCAATTGGACCGCTATCATTGTACGTGTAAATTGCAGTTTCAGTTTTAGCTAATAAATGCAAAACTGCCATTCGTGCATTCCCACGCCCTAACCTCGTTTCATCTTGAATAAGAACCGCATCGATTTCCTCATCCCGCACATATTCCAGTAAATCAAGCAGACCATCTCGTTCAATATCGAATCCACTATGCTGATCGGTGAATGTTGCCGAAAGATCCAATTCAAGTTCTACAGCTAAGCGTTTCAACTCTTCCTCTTGGCGGGATAAAGACATTTCTTGTTCTTGTTTGTTTGTACTCACTCTACAATAAATCACACATTTTTTACGTGACATCTTCACTCGTCGTCTCCTTCAAGATGAATTGCAATTTCATTTTTATCAATTGAATTGAATACAGGTACCTTCAATTCGTTTCCTGCAATGATATTCGTAGAATTTAAGTCGTTGAGCTTTTTAACTTCTGCAATCCATTGTTCCGTTACCATCTCTTCACCATATTTAGTCGCTAAATACAAAAGTGTATCACCCTCTATTACTGTAACCTCATTGTAATCAATTTTCTTGTTTAATTTATTTGTTCCGATAAAAGAAAAAGTTAAGCAAAGCACCATTATTAGAAGTATATAAGAATTATTTTTAATGAAAGTCATCATTTCTCCTCCTTGCGAATGTTTGTTCTGGAATGTCTGTTCTTAATATAATTTATAATCGTGTGAATGTCAACCCTTTTTAGAACTAACGTTTGCTAACTTATAGAACACCTGTTACACTTAAATTAAATAAAGTTATCATGCGGAAAAGAGATTTTTCACGTAGGTACATTGCTAAACTATTTCTTGAGAGGTGAGTGATAAAATGACTAGATTGAAGGAAACTAAGAAAATATCTAAGAGACAAGAAGACATCATGGACTTCATTAAATCCGAGGTGAAGCAAAAAGGTTACCCGCCTTCTGTTAGAGAAATTGGTACTGCTGTAGGACTAGCTTCAAGTTCAACAGTCCACGGTCATCTAGCCCGTTTGGAAAGCAAAGGTTACATAAGAAGAGACCCTACTAAACCAAGAGCTATCGAAATTTTAGATCCCGAAGGAATGGATATTTTTAAACCAGGTGTTCTCAATGTTCCTCTTATTGGGAAAGTAACAGCTGGACTGCCAATCACAGCAATTGAAAATATTGAAGAATACTTCCCACTACCTGAAAGTTTTGGTATGGCCGAAGATCAGTTATTCATGCTTGAAATCGTAGGAAACAGTATGATTGAAGCTGGAATCCTCAACGGAGACCACGTTGTTGTTAAACAACAGCAAACTGCACAAAACGGAGAAATTGTTGTCGCTATGACAGAGGATGATGAAGCAACAGTAAAACGCTTCTTCAAGGAGAAAGATTATTTCCGTCTTCAGCCTGAAAACTCTTCAATGGAACCAATTATTGTAGACAATGTATCTATTCTTGGAAAAGTTGTCGGCGTGTATCGGCATATTCATTAAGAATACAAAAGGAACTGTTCCCCAACAAACTCATTGGGAACAGTTCCATTTTTTTTATTTACTATCGATTAATTGTTTTTCAACAAGCTTTCCTAAAGATGAAAGAACCGCTAACTTTACATGTTCATACGTTAGCCCGCCCTGTACATAAGCGGTGTATGGAGGTCGTATTGGACCATCTGCCGTCAACTCAATGCTCGATCCTTGAATGAATGTACCAGCTGCCATTATCACATCATCTGTATACCCTGGCATATAAGAAGGTTCTGGTGCAAAATGTGCGTTGATAGGAGAGTTTTCTTGGATTGTCTGGCAAAAGGCTATCATTTGCTCAGCATTTCGGAAATTGACTGACTGGATTAAGTCTGTGCGTTTCTCCGAATAATGGGGAGTCGTATCCAACCCATAATCATCCAAAAGTGCCGCCGTAAAGAGCGCCCCTTTAACCGCTTGACTTACGACATGGGGAGCTAAAAAGAACCCTTGGTACATTTCAAGTAATGTGTCGAGAGATGCCCCTGCTTCAGCACCTAAGCCCGGTGAAGTCATACGGTACGCACATTGCTCGACGAGATCTGCACGACCTGCAATGTAGCCTCCTGTTCGAACTAATCCACCACCAGGATTCTTAATGAGAGATCCCGCCATTAAATCTGCGCCTACCTCAGTTGGTTCATTCTCTTCAACAAATTCACCGTAACAATTGTCAACAAACACAATCAGATTAGGATTGACTTCTTTCACTCTTCGTACCATTTCACCAATTTCATCTATCCTAAACGAAGGACGATTAGAATAACCTTTCGACCGCTGAATGCCGATTACCTTCGTTTTGCTATGAATATTTTTAATCACTTCATCAAAGTTTACCGAACCATCTTCATTCAAATCAATATGTTTGTAAGTAATCCCGTAGTCATGAAGAGATCCCGTGTCTTTGCCATTTCCTGTAACGATGGAATCCAAAGTATCATAAGGTTTACCCGTAATATAAAGTAACTCATCGCCAGGACGAAGAACACCAAATAAGCTAATTGAAATTGCATGTGTACCTGAGATAATTTGGTTGCGAACTAAGCAAGACGCACTTCCAAACACATCTGCATAGACTTGCTCCAATGTATCCCGCCCCTCATCATCGTAGCCATAGCCCGTCGAACCATTCAAATGAAAATCACTCACTCGATTCTTTCGGAACGCAGCGAGTACTTTCGCTTGGTTCGTAAACGCAATTTTTTCTACGTCTTTAAAATACGGCGCAAGCTTCGTCTCAATTTCTTCTACTTTATTCATTAATGCCTCATTAAACATTTAAATTCCTCTTTCTTTTTACATATTCCATTTATTATCTTACCAGTTTGCTCCCGGTGGTCAATGTTTCTGAATAGTGATTGTTGAAAATATATTTATATCTGATAAAGTAACTAGTGGAGAAACGGAGGCAATCGAGTTGGCTTGGGATGTATTTAACTGGATTGGGACAATTGCATTTGCAGTTTCTGGAGCAATTGTCGCAATGGAAATAAAGTATGATCTTTTTGGTGTATATATTTTAGGTATTGTCACCGCATTTGGTGGTGGCGCTTTACGGAATCTCTTAATCGGGGTTCCAACGTCCGTACTTTGGGACCAAGGCTCCTTATTTCAAGGTGCACTTATATCGATTACAATCATTTTTTTATTTGCAAATAAATTACTCAATCATTGGGAACGATGGGGAAACTATTTTGATGCGGTGGGTCTTGCTGCATTTGCAATTCAAGGCGCCTTATTCGCCGTAAACCTTGGCTTACCCGTTAGTGCTGTTATTGTAGCAGCTGTACTTACTGGTTCAGGTGGAGGTATTCTTAGAGATTTGCTTGCTGGAAGAAAACCACTCGTTTTCAAGAGGGAAATTTATGCGGTATGGGCAGCATTAGCTGGGCTTTTAATCGGAGTCGGCGTGTTCTCAAGTGATTTTTCGCTTTATATCCTGTTAGTTATTACTGCGGGGCTTCGAATTCTTTCGCTAATTTTCAAATGGCAACTTCCGGTCGGGAAAATCACGACAAATACATGAAAGAGCAGGGATTTGAAAAGAGGCCACTGAAAAACTTACGTTTTTTAATTTATAATGGTTTCGAAAATCAAAAAGGAGTCAATTCGTTCGATTTTGAACGAATTGACTCCTTTTCCTTTGATTGTTCTTACTCTTTGTCCTTCATTAACGTGATAATTCGCTTG
>NZ_JBTLRN010000030.1:0-33787 GCF_054482775.1 Sporosarcina sp. CAU 1771
AAGATGATGAGGTTGATAGGTCCGGGGTGGAAGCGCGGCGACGCGTGCAGCTGACGGATACTAATTGATCGAGGACTTAACCTAAAGTAATCAGGTTTGCTTGATTCACAAACCGTTTCGAAGAACGTTCTTTTAGCTTTGCTAACTGAACTCTAATGTCTGTTTTATCCAGTTTTGAGCGAATAAAACAAAGAAATTTGTAGAAACGCTTGTAATAATAAATTCATATGGTATAATTAATCTTGTCTTGTGGAGAAAAGTCTAGTGATGATGGCGAAGAGGTCACACCCGTTCCCATACCGAACACGGAAGTTAAGCTCTTCAGCGCCGATGGTAGTTGGGGGTTTCCCCCTGCAAGAGTAGGACGTTGCTAGTCTTTCCACTTCAAGGCTAAGTTTGATTATATTTATGAGTGTGTTACTTTCACTATTCCGCAGTAGCTCAGTGGTAGAGCAATCGGCTGTTAACCGATCGGTCGTAGGTTCGAATCCTACCTGCGGAGCCAATTGGAGAGCTGTCCGAGTGGCCGAAGGAGCACGATTGGAAATCGTGTAGGCGGTTAACGCTGTCTCAAGGGTTCAAATCCCTTGCTCTCCGCCAGTTAAGCTCTTTATATTTCACATGTGGCCCCTTGGTCAAGCGGTTAAGACACCGCCCTTTCACGGCGGTATCACGGGTTCGAATCCCGTAGGGGTCACCAATTTATTAAATATATATAGTTTTTATTGCACTTTTACCCAGGAGGATTAGCTCAGCTGGGAGAGCACCTGCCTTACAAGCAGGGGGTCGGCGGTTCGAGCCCGTCATCCTCCACCATTTTATTTATAACATTATCTTAATGAGTTCTGTATGCCAAGTAGCATATAATTACTTTAAAGTAGCACTACTAATATTATCGCGGGGTGGAGCAAATCGCTAAATGAAAATAGCGATTAACACCGACAGTCGCAAAGCGACGTAAGGTGTCTTACACTTCATATTGCGTACAATTTATTAAAGTATTACTACTAATATTATCGCGGGGTGGAGCAGTGGTAGCTCGTCGGGCTCATAATCCGAAGGTCACAGGTTCAAATCCTGTCCCCGCAACCAATTTTTAAAATGATAAAACTAGTATCGATAAATGGTGTTCTACACTTCATATTGCATACAAATCACTAAAATACTAATAACATTATCGCGGGGTGGAGCAAATCGCTAAATGAAAATAGCGATTAACACCGACAGTCGCAAAGCGACGTAAGGTGTCTTACACTTCATATTGCGTACAATTTATTAAAGTATTACTACTATTATTATCGCGGGGTGGAGCAGTGGTAGCTCGTCGGGCTCATAATCCGAAGGTCACAGGTTCAAATCCTGTCCCCGCAACCAAATGGTCCCGTGGTGTAGCGGTTAACATGCCTGCCTGTCACGCAGGAGATCGCGGGTTCGATTCCCGTCGGGACCGCCATTTTTATTTAATCGGTTTGTAAAAGCAATATTGCTTAGAGAACCTTATACATGGCTCAGTAGCTCAGTCGGTAGAGCAAAGGACTGAAAATCCTTGTGTCGGCGGTTCGATTCCGTCCTGAGCCACCATTTTTATTACTGGTGGTTTTTTATTTATATTGCCGGAGTAGCTCAACTGGTAGAGCAACTGACTTGTAATCAGTAGGTTGAGGGTTCAAGTCCTTTCTCCGGCACCATTGTTCTCACGTATTTATTGAGAATGAAGAAATTTTAGCAATTCAATTGTGGTGGGGTAGCGAAGTGGCTAAACGCGGCGGACTGTAAATCCGCTCCCTCCGGGTTCGGCGGTTCGAATCCGTCCCCCACCACCAGTTACAGGGGCATAGTTTAACGGTAGAATAGAGGTCTCCAAAACCTTTGATGTGGGTTCGATTCCTACTGCCCCTGCCAATTTTATTAAAATTATATGATGGCGGTTGTGGCGAAGTGGTTAACGCATCGGATTGTGATTCCGACACTCGGGGGTTCAATTCCCCTCATCCGCCCCATTTTTTTATTTACAAACATTACATACATTTGATGGCGGTTGTGGCGAAGTGGTTAACGCATCGGATTGTGATTCCGACATTCGGGGGTTCAATTCCCCTCATCCGCCCCATTTATCTTTTGGGGTATAGCCAAGCGGTAAGGCAACGGACTTTGACTCCGTTATTCGTTGGTTCGAATCCAGCTACCCCAGTTTTGCGGAAGTAGTTCAGTGGTAGAATACGACCTTGCCAAGGTCGGGGTCGCGGGTTCGAATCCCGTCTTCCGCTCCAGCTCAACTCTTTCTTGGCGGCATAGCCAAGCGGTAAGGCACGGGTCTGCAACACCCTTACCACCGGTTCGATTCCGGTTGCCGCCTCCAGTTTATATTTTATGTTAAGAAATTTCTTTGCCCGAGTGGTGGAATGGCAGACACGTCGCACTCAAAATGCGATGCCGCGAGGCGTGCCGGTTCAAGTCCGGCCTCGGGTATATCCTGGTCTTTTCCAGTTAAGTTGAGAAGACCTAAAGCATCTACAAACGTTGATAACACAGCGTTTGTAGATGCTTTTTCTTTTGGGTTCTATAATAAGTGTTGGGATAGTTGCACAATTCGTGGAAAAAGAAATGCACGTAATCACCCGTTATTTTATACTTGAGTTATCGAGAAACAAGTAAAGGATAGGTGATCCGTGCATATGAATTTAAACATGAATATTCCAGGATTAAAAGATGTAATCATCGAAAAAATCAAGAACTTGGAGATCCAAAAGCTCTTGTAAATGTTAAACTTGAGCAATTCAATCTACTATATTTTTTAGAAGCATTAATCTAGTAATAGTCCAAGAAAACATCCGCACCTCTGATTGGTGAAATTACGATTCCAGAAAATGAAGCAGGCAGTTCGATTATTCCATGTAAAGTAAACCCAGCACAAAGTGAAGCCATTACGATGGCTGTCGTACAAGTAATAAGGATAGACGCAACAATAGGGTTTTCTGCAAGCCAAGGAAACTTCGAGTTAATCGTCTATAAGCCAGTTATTAGCTACAATCCGAAACACTTTTAGCAGATGCAGTTGTTAGCTTCAACGACACTAGTTCAGTAAGGATAGAACCAAATCGTGCAAAATTCACTCATGCTTAACAGTGCTAAATCCATATATCGGTTATGAAAGCGCAGCGAAAACTTTGCACTGGAATGGCAAGAGATTAAAGGGAATTGCATTGAATACGGCTCATTAAAAGAAGAACAGTTTGATGAATATGCCAAACTATCGAAAACGATTAATAATTGGTAAGTTTGCTCATAGCTTTGTGGAATATTCCGCTAGCTACATCGATGTCTTCATATTTAAATTATAAAAAGACGCCCTAGCAGTCAAAATGAACTGATAGGGCAGTTTTTTTGTTTGATTCAAAGAAATATCTTGACTATTCTGTTCGAATGTAACATAATAATGTTTAGTTATAACATTTAGGGCGTTTTTTATTCACAATGAAAAAAAGGGAGCGTTTATAATGTCGCCACGGGAAAGAAGAAAGCGTATTATTCAAATGCTTGAATTGAACGGTAAAGTAGAAATCATTCAATTATCTGAAGTGCTTGGTGTAACTCCAATGACAATCCGGCGTGATTTTGACGCATTAGAGAAACAAAAGAAGTTGATACGTACACACGGTGCTGCGATTACTCCACAAAGTCTTATTGTTGAACAGACATTTGAGTCAAAGGCGGGACAAGCTGTTGAAGAAAAGAAAGCGATTGCTCGTGAGGCAGTAACTTTTGTTCGAGATGGTATGACCATCCTTCTAGATTCAGGAACGACGACACTTCAAGTTGCAAAATTACTAAAAAGTCGGGAAAAGCTGACAGTCATTACGAATGATATTAAAATTGCAGCTGAATTAATGGATAGTAAGTTGGAGATAATACTTCTTGGTGGAAAACTTCAAAATGGTGTTGGATCTCTTTATGGATCATTAACATCGGAAACATTACGCTCCCTACATGTAGACTTGTTTTTCCTAGGTGCACCTGCTTTGCATTCGTCTCTTGGCATTACAGCGACTACGATTGAGAAGGCATCATTAAAGAAGGACATGTGTAATACAGCTGAACAAATTATTCTACTAGCTGATGCAACGAAGTTTCATCAAAAATCATTCTCAAGGGTTTGTGGACTTGATGATATCACGACAATAATTACGGATGATAGTCTTTCAAGTGAAGTGAACAAGTCTTACGGAGAATTTGTAGATATATTACTAGCGAAGTAGGTGTAACAATGAAGATTGGAATTATTGCAGATGATTTAACAGGCGCCAATGCGACAGGAGTGAGGCTGGCAAAAGCTGGTTTTAAAAGCGCAACGATTGTATTCGGTGGAAAAGTACCTGCGAACAATTCATTCACTTCAATAAGTGTTGATACCGATAGTCGATATACGTCAGTAGATGTTGCAAAAGAGCGCGTAACAGATACGTATCACCAATTACGTAGTTGGGGCGCAGATGTTGTCGCTAAAAGGATTGATAGTACAATTCGAGGAAATATAGGATCGGAAATTGATGCGTTATTAGAGGCAACGGGCGATGACAGTATAGCCGTTGTTGTGGCATCCTATCCTGATTCAGGTCGGATTACCTCAGGAGGATATTTATTAGTCGAAGGCGTTCCTGTACAGGAAACGGATGTTGCAAGGGATCCGCTAAACCCAATTACAGATTCTTATGTACCAGCAGTTATCGCTGAGCAAAGTAATTTTGAAATTGGTCATATCGGTCTTGGAACTGTCTTAAAGGGAAAGTCATGCATTGTCCCCGCGCTTACTTCTTTAATTGCGGAAAATAAGCGAATTATAGTTTTCGATGCAGTTACAAATGAGGAAATTGAGCATATTGCAGAATCGATGGCTGCAGTTAAAGGTCAGGTTATATTCCCGGTTGACCCTGGTCCACTCTCAGCAGCGTTTGGGCGTGTGAAAGCCAGACAGAGCGTATATGAAAGCAAGTGGATTGTGACAGTTGGAAGTGTGACGCCACTGACTGGTCGTCAACTTCGATACTTGATAGACAAAACAAATGCTTCACCTGTTTATGTAGATGCAACTTCATTGGCCACAATGGGCAATGAGTGGGAGCAGGAAATTAAACGGGCAACTGAGGATGCGCTGGACAAGTTGCAACATCAGGAAACACTTATTGTAACAACCTATTCACCGACCTCAAATGTGTTACCACTGGGTGAGATTGCCCAAAAAGAAAACGTAACAGAAGAAATACTCGCAAAACGAATTACTACAGGTCTTGCAAAAGTAACAAATAATGTAATCAATCAGACGGATCTCACGATTAATGGAACTTTTTCTAGTGGTGGAGACGTAACCGCCGCATTATTTGCGGAAAGCAAAGCAGAAGCAATTCAGTTAGATGATGAAGTATTGCCGTTAGCGGCATACGGTAAGTTTATCGGTGGATCATTCGACGGAATTCCAGTCGTAACAAAAGGCGGAATGGTCGGGAACAAACAATCAATCTATGCATGTGTTAATTATCTACGTGCAAAAAATCATGAAGGAAGTGTTTGATATGACAACAGAACGTAAAATTATTGCCATTCCAATGGGAGATGCTGCTGGAATTGGCCCAGAAATCACAGTTAAATCATTAGCAAAAGAAGAAATTTATAATATGTGTTACCCACTCGTCGTTGGAGACGCAGAAGTGATAGAAAAAGCAATTGAAGTAACAGAAACAGGATTGAAAGTGAACGTCGTTTCATCACCAGCAGAAGGAAAGTATGAGTTCGGTACAATCGATGTTTTGGATATGAATAATATTGATATCGATACACTTCAATTCGGTGAAGTTCAAGCACAATGTGGTAAAGCTGCATTCGAATACATCGAGAAGTCTGTCTCACTTGCAATGGCTGGAGAAGTTGCAGCATTGGCGACAACACCAATCAATAAAGAATCTCTACAAGCGGCGGAAGTACCATATATCGGCCATACAGAAATGCTAGAAGATTTAGGTGGGGCACCAGATCCTCTTACAATGTTCCAAGTAAATGGAATGAGAATTTTCTTCTTGACGCGTCACGTATCCGTAAAAGAAGCAATTGGTCAAATGACGAAAGAACGCGTTCGAGATTACTTGAATCGTTGCGACGTAGCTCTTCAACGTTTGGGTGTTGAAAACCGAAAACTAGCGGTTGCTGGTTTGAACCCACATAGTGGTGAAGGCGGTTTGTTCGGAATGGAAGAAGTTGACGAAATTGCACCGGGTATCGAAGCTGCAAAAAAAGATGGCATCGACGCATACGGTCCAGTTCCGGCTGACTCTGTATTCTTCCAAGCTTTAAATGGAAAGTACGATGCAGTTCTATCTCTTTATCACGACCAAGGACACATCGCAGCTAAAATGACGGACTTCCACCGTACAATTTCAATTACGAATGGCTTGCCGTTCCTACGTACTTCTGTCGATCATGGAACAGCGTTCGATATTGCATGGAAAAATATTGCAGCAAGCATCAGTATGGAAGAATGTATTAAACTTGCAGCAGAATATGCACCTAAATTTACACGTGATTCACTATAAGTTAAAAGCTAGATGATGAGGGGGATATCCCCTCTCATTTTTACATTAAGAGGAGGTTGGTCAAATGTCGCCAGAAGCACAAATGATTTTAGGATTAGTTATCGGTGTAATTGCTTTAATACTACTTGTCATAAAAACTAAAATACATGCATTTTTAGCATTAATTATAGCTGCATCTCTTACAGGAATTATTGGTGGAATGGAACCGGTAAAAGTAGCGGATACGATAGCAGCAGGTTTTGGAGGAACTTTAGGGTCCATTGGTATCGTAATTGGATTTGGAGTTATGATGGGACGAATATTGGAAGTTTCCGGAGCAGCTGAACGGTTAGCATACACGTTAATCCGATTAGTTGGAAAGAAAAAAGAAGAATGGGCGATGGCGATAGCTGGCTATATCGTTTCTATACCAATATTTGTCGACTCGGCTTTCGTTATTTTAAACCCGCTGGTGAAGGCGCTTTCACGTAGAACAGGAAAGTCTGTAGTGACACTTGGGGTAGCACTAGGTATAGGACTTGTCGCAACACACCACGCAGTCCCACCGACACCAGGACCGCTTGGCGTAGCAGGAATTTTCGGAGTAGATATCGGATTAATGATTGGTTGGGGCTTAATCTTCTCGATGCCAATTATTTTCTTCGGTGTTCTATATGCACAGTGGATTGGTAAAAGAATTTATCAAATTCCTAGTGAAGAAGGGGCAGAAAAGGATTTTGTTCGCCCAACTACACAAACAGCATATGAAGAGTTCGTTGCGGTTACAGATGAACGTTTAAAAGAATTACCATCATTGTTTCGTTCGACATTACCAATCTTCTTACCAATTGTGTTGATTTTCTTAAACACTACGTTAGTAGCAATGGATATCAATGGCGGATGGATCGATTTCGTTCTCTTCCTAGGTAAACCAATTATTGCGGTTGGTCTTGGATTAGTCGCAGCGATTTATGCACTAGCAGGTGAAATGAGACGTGAAGAAGCACTTGATAGAATGGAAGAAGGAATGACGACTGCGGGTATTATTTTACTTGTTA
This sequence comes from Sporosarcina sp. CAU 1771, assembly GCF_054482775.1. Classification (NCBI taxonomy): domain Bacteria; kingdom Bacillati; phylum Bacillota; class Bacilli; order Caryophanales; family Caryophanaceae; genus Sporosarcina; species Sporosarcina sp. CAU 1771. The sequence continues at coordinate 7,619 of NZ_JBTLRN010000030.1, forward strand.
CGGGTGCCGGTGGAGCACTAGGTCAAGTATTACGTGAAAGCGGCGCGGGAGATTACATCGCGGCAGAAATTGCGAGCTTACCACTTCCAGCAATTCTCATACCGTTTTTCGTTGCAACAGTAGTTCGTCTTATTCAAGGTAGCGGAACGGTAGCAATGATTACGGCGGCGTCGATTTCAGCACCTATTCTTATGAATTTAGATGTTAATATGGTTCTTGCAGCACAAGCAGCAGCACTCGGTGCAATGGCATTTTCTTATTTCAACGACAGCATGTTCTGGGTTGTAAATAGAATGTTAGGAATCACGAATGTGAAAGAACAAATTCTTGTTTGGTCGGTTCCTACAACGATCGCTTGGGCAGTATCGCTAGGCTCTTTACTTATTGCAAACCAATTTTTTGGATAATAAAATACTTGAAGACAGGCACATTTAAGTATGTGTCTGTTTTTTTGGGTTCTAAAAACCTTATTTGTGACGATGATATACTATTAAGAAAATAACGTTAGTAAAAATCCAAGTGTTTTTTTCTGTCCAGCGGCAGATTAAAATAAAAAAGCCATGAAACGCCTTCGTTCCGGCATTCCATGGCTTTCATTTTTATCACTGGTCGTTCTTTTTTTAGTCAATAGTTATTTTATCCGCAGTTTCTCCTGAGTGTTCTGCAAATTCATCTCCCCAGTCACAGATGGACGTTACAACAGGTTCTAAGCGAAGACCTATTTCGCTAAGTTCATACTCGACTTTAGGGGGTACAACAGGATATACAGTTCTAGTAATTACTTTGTCGTCTTCCAATTCCCTTAACTGTCTTATTAACATACGTTGATTGACTTGGGGAAGGATTCTTTGCATTTCGCTTAATCTTAAGGGAGACTGGTGAAGTAAACACCAAATAATCGCTATTTTCCAACGTCCGCCTATAACGGATAACGCCAAGTCTTTTCCATTGAAAAAGACTTTATCTTTATAATGAATTGTCATCTTTATTCACTCCTTATCGTTATGATACTACACAGTGACAAAAATGTCAGTATTGTTAATCGTTTAAATGTATGTGATTATAGTAAGTAGAGTAAGATAAAACATAAAAGAAAGTAGGAATTAATTTGAAAAGCAGAGCAGCGGTAGCATTTGGACCAGGAGAACCACTTCAAATTGTAGAAATCGATGTTGAGGCACCAAAAGCAGGAGAGGTAATGGTTAAGATTCTTTACACGTCTGTTTGTCACACGGATGCGTATACATTATCAGGCGCAGATCCGGAAGGCGTATTCCCTGCCGTACTCGGTCACGAAGGTGGCGGAGTTGTTGTATCAGTTGGTGAAGGCGTAACTTCAGTAGAACCAGGAGATCACGTTATTCCACTTTACACACCTGAGTGTGGAAAATGTAAGTTCTGTCTTTCAGGAAAGACAAACCTATGTGGCGCGATTCGTGAAACACAAGGGAAAGGTCTAATGCCAGATGGCACGACTCGTTTTTCATACAACGGTGAGCCGATTTATCACTATATGGGAACGAGCACGTTCAGCGAGTACACAGTCGTTTCTGAGTATTCTCTTGCTAAAGTCGAAGACAAAGAAGTTCCACTTGATAAAGTTGCACTACTTGGATGTGGCGTAACAACTGGAATCGGTGCGGTTCACAACACAGCTAAAGTTGAAGAAGGCGCTACAGCAGCAGTATTTGGTTTAGGTGCGATTGGATTAGCCGCTATTCAAGGACTCGTTCAAGCAAAAGCTAGCCGCATCATTGCAATCGACATGAACGAAGATAAGTTTGATTTGGCTAAAAAAATGGGTGCTACGGACTTCATTAATCCTTCTAAATTTGATAAGCCGGTTCAAGAAGTCATCGTTGAAATGACTGACGGTGGCGTCGATTATAGCTTTGAGTGTATCGGAAATGTCGATGTTATGAGATCGGCTCTTGAATGTACTCATAAAGGTTGGGGCGAAAGTATCATCATCGGTGTTGCTGCTGGTGGGAAAGAAATCAGCACACGTCCATTCCAATTAGTGACAGGTCGCGTTTGGAAAGGTACTGCTTTTGGTGGCGTTAAAGGGAGAACTGAACTTCCAGGAATGATCAATGACTTCATGGACGGAAAAATCGATTTAGATTCATTTATCACACATAACTTGAACTTTACAGATATTAACGAGGCGTTTGACTTACTGCATAAAGGCGAGTCAATCCGTACAGTATTAACATTTGAGGAGTGAAAATAATGAGCATCAAACAAATTGAACAAATAAGTTCTTTTAACGGTGAACAAAATAAATACAATCATTATTCGGAAGTTTTACAGTGTGATATGACATTTAGTGTCTTCTTACCTTCGAATAAAGAGAATAAAGAAATACCTATTATCTGGTGGTTGTCTGGTTTAACTTGTACCGATGACAACTTCAGTCAAAAAAGTGGATTCCAAAGACTAGCTGACCTACACCAAGTAGCTGTTGTTATCCCTGACACTTCACCACGCGGAGAAGATGTTGCGAATGATGATGCATACGATCTTGGACAAGGTGCAGGATTCTTCTTAAATGCCACTCAAGAACCTTGGGCAAAGCATTATAAAATGTATTCATACATTACGGAAGAATTATCAGAAATTGCAGCTTCGTTAGTCCCTAATTTTTCAGGTAAAGAAAGTATTATGGGTCACTCAATGGGAGGCCACGGCGCTTTAGTCATCGGTATGAAAAATGCTTCGAGATTTAAATCCATCTCTGCTTTTTCACCAATCCTAAGCCCGAGTCAAGTTCCTTGGGGAATTAAAGCCTTCTCGAATTATTTAGGCGATAACAAAGAGACTTGGAAAGAATGGGATTCTTCAGAGCTAATTAAAGAAACCAACATTCCACCAACTCTTATTACACAAGGATTGAAAGATAATTTTTATCCAGGACAACTGGATGAAACTACGTTCTTACAAAATGCTAAAGACAATAACCAAGTCATAAACTACAACCAAGTAGAAGGTTATGACCACAGTTATTTCTTTATCTCGACATTCTTAGATGAACATTTTGCATTCCATATGAAGCACTTAGGCTAATACGAATATCACAATAAAATAGGTAATAGAAATTATCCGCATTGCAACTAAATGTGGGTAGTTTCTATTACTGCATTTCGTCATGTTTTAAAACGTGCTGACTGAACAAATATTTGAATAAAGGAGGGGTATAGTTTATATGGACTTTAAAAAAATGTTGAGTAGTGACCGTGTTAAACCATACTTATTAAAAGCTGGTTACGGAATTGAAAAAGAAGGCCAACGAGTTGACTTATCAGGAAATTTGGCTAAAACAGATCACCCTGAAAAAATTTCTATAAATGATGAAAACCCATATATACAGCGAGACTTTGCGGAAACGCAGATGGAACTAATCACACCGGTTACTAGGTCATTGGAAGAGCTGTTTAGTTACTTATCAGCAATCCATGAAGTGGCACATCGTTCAATGAGTGATAATGAGATGCTTTGGCCATTAAGCATGCCACCGCGGTTACCAGAAAAAGAAGAAGACATCATTATTGCCAAATTACAAAATGCTGATGGCGTTTTATATCGTAGGTATTTAGCGAAGTCTTATGGTCGTCGTAAACAAATGATTAGTGGTATACATTATAACTTTGAATTCGGCGACGAGTTAACGCGAGCGCTATTTAAATTACAGTCGGAGATTAACGATTTCGATAAATTTAAAACAGAACTTTATTTAAAAGTAGCGAGAAACTACTTACATCATAGATGGTTAGTAACGTACTTTTACGGGGCATCCCCAATCAGTGAAGAGAACTTCTTTGAGGAAGGCTCTTTGAAAGAACCAGTGAGAAGTATTAGGAATAGTAAATATGGCTATACCAATCATGACGATGTTCAGGTGTCATATAGCAGCATTCAGAGTTATGTATCAAACATTACTCAGATGGTTAAAAAAGGATTACTAATAGAAGATAAAGAATTTTATTCCGCTATTCGTTTAAGAGGCGGGCAGCAAGTTGCCGATTTAGAAGACAGCGGTGTTCGATATATTGAACTCCGTAATATAGATTTAAATCCATTTGAAACGTACGGAATTGGCTATGAACAAGCAGAATTTCTACATCTTCTTTTAATCTATTCTCTATGGAAAGATGAAGGGAAGAATTGTGATGAATGGGTAGATGCGGGCGAATCTTACAATGAGCTTGTGGCTCTTGAGCACCCTTTGGCACATACACAATTTAAACAAGAAGCTGAAGATATAATTGATGAAATGGAAAGCTTAGTAGAAACGTTACATTTAACTGTTTCAGACACATTATTTGTTAATCTTAGAGAAATGTTAGTAGATCCAAGTAAGACTATAGCTGGACAGCTTTATAGAGAGAGTGAAAAAAGTAGTCAAGGTCAAGTAGCTACTAATATTGCTAAAGCAAATTATGACAAGTCGTGGGATAAACCTTATCAATTAACGGGATTTACCGACATGGAGTTGTCGACTCAGCTAATAATCTTTGATGCTATTCAGCAAGGAATCCAGGTTGAAATATTGGATCAGCATGACCAGTTTTTAAAACTCCAATTAAATGATCATGTTGAATTTGTGAAAAATGGGAATATGACAAGTAAAGATAGTTATATATCCACATTAATCATGGAAAATAAAACAGTGACGAAGAAAATTCTTCATCAACATGGATTCAATGTGCCATCAGGTGAAGAGTTTAATAACATAGACGACGCTTTACGTTCCTATGAACTGTTTTCCACCACACCTTTTGTTGTGAAGCCTAAATCAACCAACTATGGATTGGGAATATCTATATTCAAAGAAGGCGCTACTTACGAAGATTACGAAAAAGCAATTACGCTAGCATTTAAAGAAGATACTTCAGTATTGGTCGAAGAGTTTCTTAATGGAACCGAATATCGTTTCTTTGTCTTAAATGATAAAGTATCTGCTGTCTTGTCACGAGTTCCTGCAAATGTTCAAGGTGACGGTAAACATACGATTGAAGAGCTAGTCACAATGAAAAACCTTGATCCTTTAAGAGGAAGTGACCATAGAACACCGTTGGAAATTATACAAATGGGTGAAATGGAAACACTTATGCTCAAAGGGCAGGGCTATCAATTTGATTCGATTCCAAAAAAAGATGAAATGATCTATTTACGAGAGAACTCCAATGTCAGTACAGGCGGAGACTCAATTGATGTCACAGATCAAATATCTGATGACTATAAAAAAATAGCAGTGGATGCGGTTTCGGTACTTGGCGCTAAAATTAGTGGTATCGATTTAATTATTGAAAATAAAGAAGTTCCTGCAGCTAGTGATAATGCTTATGGAATATTAGAGGCGAACTTTAATCCATCCATGTACATGCACGTATATCCGTATAAAGGGAAATCTCACCGTCTAACTATGGATATCATACATTATTTATTCCCCGAACTATTACAACGCTAAGCTATTAAAGATTCAAAGCTCAATGATGCGTAACCCCGTACTGGATAGGGTCGGGGTTAAATGAATAGCGTCATTTTTACGAACTAGATATTGAACTAAAGAATCTAAAAGAGTCGCTAATTCCCCACTGTAAAGTAGGAGGAATTAGGCTTTTTTTATATCGAAAATGATATAGGTTTAGTTCATGAAGGATTCATACCAAACATATTTAAACTTGTCATTCAGCAAGCGAAGGTGTTTGTTTGGATTGACGAAGTATCATCAAAGCACTTATTAAGACTATAATCAAAATGGTTATAGAGAGTACGCCATATTGGAAGCGAATGCTTTCCTGGTTTGCAAGTTTTCCAATACCATCCAAGAGAATAGGTGATAAAAATTGACCTAAAAATGTAAAGCTGGACGTCACTGCAATTGCCTTATCCGCTTGATGGAGTGGTACGCTATCGAGTGCTTTTAAGACGAGTATTGGAAACAAAGAGCCTTGTCCAAATCCAATTAGACAAACACTTACTATAATGATCGGAACACTATGAGTAAACGTTAATAATAGAAAAGCAAGCCCCATACCAAATAGCATAATAGGAATGATGTACTTTTTAAGTACTAATTCAATCTGAACAAGAAATAAGCTAGTAATCATACCGCCAACAGTTGTGAAGGAAATGACTGTCCCCGCAAGAGCTGCTCCACCTAACTCACTTTGTTCTAAGTAGATTGCGATGTTTGTCGCGATTGAATAATAAGCTAACATAATTCCACCCATAGAGAGTGCAAATCCAAATACAGCTAGTGGAAGCTTTGATTTCTCCTCGTTTTTTTGTCGCTCTTGAACTTCCCCCTTTGGTAAGAAGAAGAAGATTAGGATGAAAATGAAAAGTCCTAAAAAGTACACGTTGAAAGGAACACGCCATCCAAATGTCGCAAGCCATCCAGCAAGTAACATCGTTAGAATTCCACCTAAATTACTGAAGGCGGAGTTATAACCCATCATTTTCGTTCGTTCTCTACCTATAAAGTAATCATTGATAAGTGACATGGATAGAGGCATAACAAGACCAACACCTGCACCTAGGATCAAACGGAAAAGTAATAGTAATTCAATAGTTGGGACAAACTGTGGGCCTATCCCACCAATTAAGTAAATAACCAAGCCAATCATAATAATCGTTTTCTTCGTTAACTTTGAGGTTAAATAGCTAGATAGAAATGAAAATGGAATAATCATTATTGAGGGTGCCGTTAAGATGAGTTTAATCATCGTTGGACTTGCATCTGGAAAGGCTTTAGCAATGAGTCCTAAGGCAGGAGAAATAGCGGCTCCAGCCATGACTGTAGCCATTCCAATAAATAAAATTGTTGGTTTGAGCATTCTGTTAATCGGTATCGCTTCCTTTATTAATTAGTAAAAAAATGCAACATGAAATGGATGTCACATATTATCAATGTTAATAGATGCTTGTTTAAAAATGGTACGCATAGTTTTTAAGTCCTGATCTGTGACGTTATTGAATATCGATTGCATCATTTTGAAACCTTCATCTTTTAATGCGTTAAGTGTTCTGCTTCCTTTTTCAGTCAAAGCTAAATGCACGACTCGGCGATCTGTTTCGTCCCGCAAGCGGGAAATGTAGCCATTTTCAATTAAGATATTTGATGCAGTTGTGATGGCTCCAGCAGTAATATGTAAAGTACTTGCAAACTCGGACATCTTCATAGGTCCTTTTTGCTCAAGTAAATACATAATCCGCGATTGCGAACCCGGAAAGGTTTTCGCATAAAGATTTTTCCAGAGATATTCTGTTTTTCTAGATAACTGCCAAAAAAGAATTTCAAACTCCCGAAAATTATCTTGTCGGTTCACTTTTTCCCTTCTCTCTAATTACTTTAATGACTATATACTTTAATGGTTAAACCTTTTAATAGTTTACGAGGAATAGTGAAGTATGTCAATAATTTCAAAGCAGCTCAAAACATCTTAGGGCGGAAATTTGTCAATTCAACTACACGAGGCTTGATGAAAAACCTTCGAGATAATCAATTTTGCTCTCCGGCAACTTCTAGCCAATGCTTCCAATAGAAGAATAATCAAACAGTCTTAAACGAATTTCTATAAAAATTTCTGGAAAACAACGAGAAATAAGTTATTATTAAAACAATAAATGATAGTTGAACTACTCATGATACCTTTCAAGCATTGGTTTAGTATTCAGTAAAGCTGCAGTAGATATCAATATAAAAGGAGGATCTGCTGATGACGCATAAACGAGTAATGTGGCTGGAGTTGTTTTTCGATTTAATTTTTGTAGCTGCAATATCCAAAACAACACGTGTACTGCTCAACTTGGAAAACGGGACCATTCCATTGGAATACCTATTCAAGTTTGTTTTGATATTTATCCCGATTTGGTGGTCTTGGGTAGGGCATACGCTTTACACAAATCGATTTGGAGAAGAGAAACTATCCCAACGCTTATTTATGATTGCCCAAATGTTTTTTATGGTTATGTTAACTGCGAGTTTGTCACCTGATTTTGATAGCTACTACGTTCCATTCTTAATTGGCTATATTGGTGTTCGTTTTATTACATCCCTTCAATATATATATACCCTCCGTGATGTCCAAGGTGAGGAGCGAGAGGTGGCTAAAAGGCTCGGGTTCGGATTTCTAATTGGAATCGCTATATCTTTGCTATCTGTATTTTTTGATTCGTGGTTAAGATATTTTTTCTTGTATTTGGGGATTTTTATAGATATCTTAATTCCAATTTTAAACAGAAAGTATTTAAGGAAAGTTCCTGTCAACACACCGCATCTTCTAGAACGATTTGGACTTTTAACGATTATCTTATTTGGGGAATCCATTGTTAGCCTCGTTGCAATATTTGAAACAGAAGCATTCCTTTGGAGCGAAGTGGTTATTATTTCATTGGCATTTTTATTGATCATTGCGATGTGGTGGCAGTATTTCGATAACCTCGAGAAGAAAATTGATAGAGAGGCTGTTACCTCGGGACAAGTAATTATATATGGCCACTTATTTATATTGATGTCGTTGAGCCTGTTTGCTGCAGTAATTCAAATGAGTTACTTGTATGAAGTAGATCCAACATTTTTACTCCTACTGTCATTTGGGAGTGCATTTGTCTATTTTCTTTCCACGAGCGCAGTTTTCCATAAATATCGGATTCCTGAGCATCGTTTGAAAGTCAGGCATTTGTTACTGTTCATCGTCATATTAACTACATTTTTAGTATTCAATCTTCTGTTTCCCTTTTCCGTACTTGTTTTATTAACCGAGTTACTTATCTTTTTTGTTATTTATGCGAACATAACGACTAGATAGTCAGTGTATAGATGTTTTAAGTACGATTTTAGTGGGTAAACAGTAAATGAAAATATTTGATTTCTAATACCAGGTGAATTAGGAACATAACTAGATTTCATTATATTTTGATTGCGATTATATAAATATTGATGGAGGATGGTCAAGATGAATAAGACTGAAAAAGCTAATTTGGATGAAGGGTTTAGGAAATATGAAGGTTCAGAGTTAGATGTATTTTATTCGATAAAAAAATGTGAGCATGCTGGGGTTTGTGTTAAAGGAAATGGTGAAGTTTTTAATCCGAAAAGAAAACCTTGGATCTTACCTAACAATGGAGAAGCAGAACAGGTAATGAAGGTGATTGATGCATGTCCATCAGGCGCTTTGCGTTATATAAAAAAAGAAGACACGGATAAAGTAGAGTTTTCAGTTGGAGAAAATCGTTTCTATCTAGAAAATGAAGAAAAAGAATTAATTGCCGAAATAACATTCACTAAGCCAAATGATGACTTTTTTATTATAGATCATACATTTGTAGATGATTCATTAAGAGGAAAAGGCATTGCACAAGCTCTTGTAAATGAGGTTGTTACAAAAGCACGTGAGGAAAATATGAAAATCATACCGTTATGTCCTTTTGCAAAATTGGAATTTGAAAAGAAAAAAGAATATGCGGATGTGTGGAAACGCTAAATTTAGTGAACTATTAACTTCAATTTGAGAGAAGTTTTAAGCACGAGGTGAAAAAATGCGTATAAAAAATGCCGAGCCGATCTTTATAGAAGGAAATGATGTGGGTGTACTCTTACTCCATTCATTTACAAGTCATACGCGTGACATGAATATGTTGGCTAAGTCTATTCATCAGTCATTCGGATTTACTTGCGCTGCTCCATTATATAGGGGCCATGGACAAGAAGCTGAGGCATTAATTCCTTATGCAATTGATGATTGGTGGGAGGATGCTCTAAAAAGCTATCAAGACTTAGCTAAGAGATCTCGGCAGGTCATAGTCATTGGATTATCGGTAGGAGGCATTTTTGCATTAAAGCTTGCGGCAGAATTTCCAATTGCACGGATTGTAGTTATGTCTGTTCCAATAGATAGCAAGCCGTTAGAATTGAAACAACGTATTCTTGATTTTGCATTCAGGTATAAGAAGATTGAGAACAAATCTAAACAACAGATCGATAAAGAATTAATCGAATTTAATTTAATGCCGCTAGATTCATTTGAACGTTTCAATCAATTCAATACTGAAACAATAAATGAATTGGAGAAAATTACAGCTCCGATTGCTATTTATTATGGCGGATGGGATGACTCTATTTACGAAGAAAATGCTCAAGAAATTGGAGAGAATGTTTCTTCAATAGAAATCGAATTGAAAAAATTCGAAGACTCTTCACATTTAATGACATTAAGCAGGGAAAAAGAGCGATTGTATGAGGAAATACATCTATTTCTTAGTTCACTTGCCTAAGTCAATAAGCTGAATTTGATTTTCATTACAAATTAGTAACAATCAAATAGATTCGGATCCTTGATTAATAAAAGGCTCCGAATCTATTTTTGTTTTAAGTAGAATGGATTCGCGAACTAAAGTATGTTTACTAAAAAAAAAATTAGGGAACAATTATTGTAGTACATAGTAAGCATTGAAAAGGTCTAGTGTTCTATTTCCAAGAAAATTAGAGCGCTATGAATATAAATCCGATTAAAAGAGTTTCTTATGAGGATAATAAGCACAATAGAACACCTTATAAATATAGGATTGTACTATCATTCTGAATAATAAAATGAAAAGTGTTGACAAGTGAATTCAAAGCATGGTATATTTATCTCGAGTTAGAGATATATTAACCAAAGGTAATTAAAGAGGAATAAAAATATAAGTTTTTGCAGAAGAGAATCAATTTAAGTAATTTTATTTATCTGGTAAAATACACCTCGCATTGAGTATATATTGATTTGAGGTAATTAATAGGAGGAACTATAATGAATCATTTAAAAGGAATTCACCATGTAACAGCGATAACGAGCAGTGCAGAAAAGAACTATGAGTTCTTCACATATGTATTGGGTATGCGTCTTGTAAAGAAAACGGTCAATCAAGATGATATTCAAACGTATCACTTATTTTTCGCGGACGATAAAGGATCTGCCGGTACGGATATGACATTTTTCGATTTCCCAGGCATTCCAAAAGGAACACATGGCACAAATGAAGTTTATAAAACAGCTTTCCGAGTTCCGACAGATGCTGCGTTAGATTATTGGTTGAAGCGTTTTGAGAAATATGAAGTGAAGAATGAAGGAATCAAAGAAGTATTCGGCAAGAAAACCATTTCTTTTGTAGATTTTGATGATCAACAGTATATGTTGATTTCAGATGAGCATAACAAAGGGATTGAATCAGGGACCCCTTGGCAGAATGGCCCAGTACCACTCGAGTTTGCCATCACAGGACTTGGACCCGTTCATATTCGCGTAGCGGATTTTGACAATTTCAAAAAAGTGTTGGAACAAGCGATGTTAATGCGTGAAATTGCAGCTGAAGGTTCATTCCACTTATTTGAAATGGGTGAAGGTGGAAACGGTGCGCAAGTAATTGTAGAACACAATATTCTTTTACCAGCTGGTCGCCAAGGATATGGTACAGTGCATCACGCGGCTTTCCGCGTAGAAGATGCGAAAGTTTTACGTGAGTGGATCGACCATATGGAAGCGATCGGTTTTAACACTTCTGGTTATGTAGATCGTTTCTTCTTTGAATCTTTATATGCACGCGTTGCACCAGGCGTATTGTTTGAGTGGGCAACGGATGGTCCAGGCTTTATGGGAGACGAACCGTATGAAACGGTAGGAGAGATACTTTCATTGCCACCGTTCTTAGAAGGACAACGAGCGCACATTGAATCGGTTGTCCGCCCGATAGATACAGTACGTAGCACGCTTACAATTGAAAAAGAATATCTATAAGAACTATCTAAATATAGACTCACTAAATTAATTATAAATAAGCTCTGTTAAATAATAATGTTGATAATTCTTATTACACAAAAGCGCTTGAGTGAGTATACCTAACACGTTGATTTCCGTTTCAGACGGACGCGTTCCGGAGGGCAGGCGGTGGACCAACCCGTTGTTGTTTCACCTGACCCGCTTGTCCTCCCGGAGTCGCCGTCTTTCACTTCAATCAACTGGAAGTGTGCAAATCGTATGATTGCTCCACTCTGATTACCGCATTAACCATGAAGTAAACCGAACTAGCGCAGAAGCGACAAGTGTGAGCCGAAGTAGTAAGACCGACAGTGAACTTTCTGACGGGCTTACTACGGGAGGCCATCACCAATTAATGTTCATTCTTTTAGCTATGCTAAAAAACGTTAACGAAGCGGTATTTTCACGCATTCCCCTCTATTCGACAAGGAGTGTACAAATACTTTATCAACTATCAACAGAGTTCTTTAACATAGCGTATAAATAAGAAAATAATTGGAGGAAAGAACAATGACAAAATCAAACATTGGTATTATTTTAGGATCAACACGTGAAGGGCGCGTCAGTCCACAAGTAGGAGCATGGATAAAAGAATTAGCGGATCAACGCGGAGACGCAAATTACACGGTGATTGATATCGCAGATTACAAATTACCACTTTTAGGTGAAGCAGGCGGCGACGCATCAGGCGCAGCAGCGTGGTCTGAAATCATCGCAAAACAAGATGGATTTGTATTTGTAACTGCAGAATACAACCATTCAATCCCAGCTTCGTTAAAAAATGCATTGGATTACTTACGTGAAGAATGGCACAACAAAGCAGCAGGAATCGTATCCTATGGAGCTGTTGGTGGCGCTCGTGCAACGGAACATTTACGTGGTATTTTAAGTGAATTACTTGTAGCACATGTGCGTGTACATCCAGCGTTATCCCTATTCACAGATTTCGAAAAGGGAACAAACTTCAAGCCTGCCGAAGTACAAGCGAAATCAGTCAATCAAATGTTGGACCAGGTTGTCTCTTGGACAACAGCATTGAATACAATACGTAAATAATTCGATGGATAAAGATTTGAGTAGTAAGGAGATGAATGTATTGATTTCAATTGATCCGCAAAAAAATAGTGAGCGAGATAATTATAAACTTCTAATTGGCTCGATCATTCCAAGACCGATTGCTTTTGTCACAACAGAGTCTACGGATGACGTAGTTAACGCGGCACCTTTTAGTTATTTTAATATTGTGTCCTCCAACCCGCCAATGGTGTCACTTTCAATTCAAAGGCCGGGTGAGGAGCGAAAAGATACGGCGCGCAACATTTATGAGACGGAACAATTTGTTGTCCATATTGTAGATGATGAAAATGTAGCTGAGGTCAATAAAACAGCCGCCTCTTTGCCTGCAACCGAAAGTGAAATAGGTTTAACGAATTTAACGCTAGTGAAAAGTGAAAGCATCACTGTGCCAGGCGTCAAGGAAGCAAAAGTTCGAATGGAATGTAAACTTGTGCAGGCCATTCCTCTAGGTGGAGATGGACCTGGAAGTGATTTGTTCATCGGTGAAGTAGTTCGCTTTCACATTGATGAGGATATTTATGAAGATGGACGAATAGACCCAAGGGGGTTAAATGCTATTAGTCGTTTAGCAGGTGCAAGTTATGCAGCAATAGGTGAGATTTTTGCAATAGATCGACCTAAGTAATAGATTTAAGTGCTTTGTATATAGCTTTAGTTGTGAAAAAATTACGATTTCGTATAAGGTTAAGTCATATATCTTGACTTCGAGATGATTAGCGTGTAAGATATAAACATAATATAAATTTAAAAGGAGAGTTTTATAATGACAAAATGGAATGTAGATGCAGCTCATACAAACGTAGGTTTTTCAGTTAGACATATGATGGTTTCAAACGTAAAAGGAAATTTTACAGGCATTGAAGGAACGGTAACTGGAGACGTAAATAATTTGACAGAAGCACAAATTAACTTTGTGATAGATGTAAATACAATCAATACAAGCAATGAAGATCGGGATAACCACCTTCGATCAGAAGATTTCTTCGCTGTCGAAACGTACCCGAATATTACATTCAATTCGACGAACATTGTTAAAACAGGATCGGACGAATATGATGTAACAGGAGATATGACTGTAAAAGGCGAAACTAAAACTAAGACATTTAAAGTAACTCGTACAGGAGCCGGAAAAAATCCTTGGGGCGTAGATGTAGTAGGTTTCGAATCAGAAACAAAAATTTCTAGAAAAGAATTTGGTTTAACATGGAACCAAGCATTAGAAACTGGTGGAGTATTAGTAGGTGACGATATTAAAATATCGATAGAACTTCAGGTAAATCCAGCTCAATAAGTAATAAGCGGCGATTATCCTGGTTAGTATAGGATAATCGCTATTTTATTAGCTATAGAACTCAAATGAAGCATGGTATCATTAGTTTATATAAAAGGAAAAAGGAATGGTTACTATGGATAATCTAAAAATCAATCCGAAAGAAGAAGAATTGTCATTAAAGTTATTTGTTGTTTTAACTCGTACATTGCAATCAATTAAGAAACGAGTTGAAGAAGACATAAGAAAATTGGGATTAAATACAACTGAATTTGCTGTTCTTGAGTTAATTTACAACAAGGGTGATCAGCCAGTACAACGAATTGGTGAAAAAGTTTTAATAGCAAGTAGTAGCATCACCTATGTAGTAGATAAATTAGAAAAAAAGAAGTTGTTAGAAAGAAAACCTTGTCCAAAAGATCGCCGTGTTACTCACGTGTCAATTACGGAATCGGGAAAATCCCTTATGGATGATGTATTTCCAAAACATAAACAAGCGATCAATGAAATATGTGGAGGACTAAATAGTGACGAGAAAGAAGTCATGATTGAACAGTTGAAAAAGTTAGGGTACTACGCTCAGGAATTGAAAGAAGATTGACCTTCTGTTGAAGGCTGATTAATTAGGAGGAAATAAGATGAAACATATTTTTCAACAAGGAAAAGATAGCAGCAAACCAACGTTACTACTTCTTCATGGCACTGGAGGAAACGAATTAGACCTACTGCCTTTAGCAGAAAGAATTGATAAGGATGCATCTGTGTTAAGTGTCCGAGGAAATGTTTCTGAAAATGGAATGCCACGATTCTTTAAGAGGTTAGCAGAAGGTGTATTTGATGAAGAAGATCTAATCTTTCGAACAAAAGAGTTGAATGAGTATCTTGATGAAGCAGCCAAAGAATATGGATTTGACCGAAATAATATGATAGCTATTGGTTATTCAAATGGTGCAAATATAGCTGCTAGTTTATTGTTTCACTATCAAAATGCATTAAAAGGTGCGATACTCCACCACCCAATGGTACCGAGAAGAGGAATCGATCTTCCTGATTTAACCGGAAAATCTGTGTTTATTGCAGCGGGTACAAATGATCCAATCTGTCCTCCGGAAGAATCGGAAGAATTACACGCATTATTAGAAAAAGCAAATGCTGATGTTGACATCTTTTGGGATAATAAAGGGCATCAACTCTCTTCAGGTGAAGTTGAAGAAGCTGGTAAGTGGTATTTGAAGCTTAAGTAAAGTATGCGAGTGGTTTCAGCCTTAAGTGAAATGGGCTGGGTGTAATGTGTGCTCCTTACTGGTTTCTTAGTCAAATGACGGTAGTGAAGAACTCATACACTTTAGTAATAAATCACGCTTTAAAGTCAGTTTATACTGCTTAGAGCGTGATTTTTCTTGAATTAAATTATGTACAGTCATAGAAAGTAAAATCGTTCCTTGTCGCTAGAAGCGAAAGGAACGATTTTCATAGTAGGGAACCGGGTAACGCTACTAAGGGTTGGCCATTGCAATTGCTCTGGTTGGTCATCGGTAATTGGTTACAAAGTAAATGGAGACTGGTAATTGGTTTGTCATCACTTAAATTTAGAGGTTCCCGTACTATGCCTTGGAAAGGAGTCTCACCGTTCCAAGGGTTAGAAATAGTTACTATCGTCAAAGGCGAGTGTGATTGCATAGTTTTTTGCATTAATTTCATTCGATAGTCTATGTGCATCTTTTTCAGCCTGCAATGCTTTAAGGCGGTATTCTTCAGGTTCAAATAATGCGACCTGATAAACTGGAGTACTTTCTCCGTAGCCATATTGTATAGCTTCTTTTTCCGATGTGGAAAGTTCTTTGTAAAAACGAGCTTTTGCTCGGAGTTGGGTTGCAAGTTCAATTGCTTCAACGAGTGCTAATTGTTGACCTTGGAATTCAATATTATTGTCGATATTGGCACGGTACATTAGGCGATCTAGTATTCGGCTATCAAATCGGACTCCGTCGAGTTCATTCTCTACGTTCTCGAGTGTCCGGATTCCTTTTTCAGGAGATGTTCCCTTTTCGACTGTTGCAAATGCAACACGACGCATTTCTTCTTCTAGCTCATGTGTCCGCGTTCTAAGTATACTTTTCAGTTTAACCGCTTCAGCTAGCGTGATTTTCCCCATAAAATTGTACCCCCAATTTAGTTCAATATTTACCTAATATAATAGAAGATTGTTCCTTACGCAAGGTATAGGACTGAACGTCGCCACCATTTATATCGGTGAACATATTGCCACAGGCTGTCGTCAGTTCTAAAGCTTTATCTGCATCTAATGAAGGGTTAATAAAAAAGACGTGTAATGCTCTAGTAGTGCTTTCAGTTACTGCAGTTCGAGTAGAATCAACAAATGGACTACCAAATGCCCCTTCTTCATCTGCGAGATGTATTATGTTTTTCATGGAATTAAAACGACCGTTTATACCTTCATAGCCATCATTTTCAGTTCCGATGGAAATGTGAACATCACTAATAACCTTATCTGCATCATAAATACCGATTGGAATCTTATGCTGCAATGAAAAAAAGTTGTTTAGATCAACTGCGGAGTGATACGGTTGTATATAGTTTTGCTTTTTGACTCGACGCAGAAGTGCTTCCGCAGAAGGGCGATGTCGACTGGGATCAGCGCCAAACGATTTCCAAACAGAACGCCATTCCTTAATCTCAGGAAAATCAGTGATTGCATTGTCCTCAAGGTCAAAAAATAAGTGTTCTTGAAATAATCTCATTCTTCCAAGTAGCATTTGAGGAGATTCTGACACGATAATTTTGTTATAATGGTTTATGCCTATTGTTAAATTGGGTACAATCTCAAATAGTTCAGTATTTATATCGATTTTCAAGAGGATCATCCTTTTTTATATCTAGTCTCTAGCACTTTACTAATAATCTACGTTCATTTTATCATAAAGGAGTTGAAATAGTATGAATGTAGTTGAGTTTCAACAAAACCTATCTGACTATGCCAAGTCGATTGGTATTGATAAAATTGGTTACACGACTTCTGCACCGTTTCGTGAATTGAAAAATAGATTAATACGACAACAGGAGCTTAACTTTCAGTCGGGCTTTGAGGAGAAAGATTTAGATAAGCGTACAGAACCAACGCTTCTTCTCGATCAAGCAGAGAGTATTATTTCGATTGCTATTGCGTACCCATCAAGAATGAAAGATGCACCCCGAGGTAAAAAAGGGGAAAGAAGAGGAATCTTTGCGCGAGCCTCATGGGGAATGGATTATCATACCGTTCTTCGGGAAAAATTAGGGCTTCTTGAAGCATTTATCATAAATCATGTTCCGACAGCTCGCCTAAAATCTATGGTCGATACGGGTGAATTATCGGACAGGGCAGTTGCAGAACGTGCGGGCATCGGATGGTCAGCCAAAAATTGTTCGATTATCACACCTGAATTCGGTTCTTACGTTTATTTAGGAGAAATGGTTACCAATATTCCGTTTGCACCGGATGTTCCAATGGAAGACGAGTGTGGAGACTGTACACTGTGCCTAGATGCCTGTCCGACAGGTGCTTTAATACAAGGCGGCCAACTAAATGCACAGCGTTGTATAGCGTTCCTAACACAGACCAAAACTACGATACCTGAAGAATTTCGAACGAAAATAGGCAATCGTTTGTATGGGTGTGATACGTGTCAAACCATTTGTCCTAAAAACAAAGGGAAACAAAACTTGCATCAAAAGGCATTTGAACCCGACCCAGAGCTTGCAAAACCATTATTGCAACCAATCCTTCATCTATCGAATCGCCAGTTCAAGGAGAAGTTTGGACATGTTTCAGGTTCATGGCGAGGGAAAAATCCAATTCAGCGCAACGCAATAATTGCGTTAGCACATTTCAAGGAAGAGGCTGCAGAGCCAGACTTGATTGAGTTGTTAGGTAAAGATCCACGTCCAGTTATTCGAAGTACGATAGCGTGGGCACTTGGAAGAATTGGAACAGAAAGAGGACACAGTGCATTGCAAGAAGCATTGATGTCTGAGGAAGACCCAGATGTAAGAGTAGAAGTAAAGAAGGCATTAGAAACTAGAGAGTCAGGGGAAATGTAAAATGGCAATACATGTAGCGTTATTTGAACCACAAATTCCAGCAAACACTGGGAATATTGCCCGTACTTGTGCGGGAACGGGAGTGAAGCTTCATTTAATTAAGCCTCTCGGTTTTTCAACCGATGACAAGATGCTAAAACGTGCAGGTTTAGATTATTGGGAACACGTTGATGTGACCTATCATGAGGGGATAGAGGAGTTTTTCGAGGCTCATCCAGACGGGGAGTTTTATTTCTTAACAAAACACGGTAAGAAGGAACATACTGCTTTTGATTATTCAAACCAGGAAAAAGACATATTTTTTGTGTTTGGAAAAGAAACATCTGGATTACCTGACGAAGTACTTTCACAGTACAAAGATCAATGCTTGCGTATTCCTATGAATGAACATGTTAGGTCATTGAATTTATCGAACACGGCAGCAATTTTAATTTACGAAGCGTTGCGACAGCAAGATTATCCAAATTTAAAATAATAAAAACGGGACAGCCAACAAATGGCATGTCCCGTTTTTTAAAAGTTAAGTTGGCTGATGACCGCGTTTTTTCTTGTTGTTGACACCAGGCTTATCTTCGTATCCGCCAGCAAAAATTGCAACAAGGAATGCGATGGATACCGCACCAATTAGAATTAAATTCATTGATTATTCCTCCTCTAAATTCAACTAACATCTTCTCATAGTATACCTTAACTAAATAAAAAATGAAATGGTTTCTGAATGATCATCATTTACCAAGTAACGATTTAGACATAATTTAAGCTGATTGTCATTTCTTCGTTTGTGATTGGATGAACGAAAGCTAATTCAGAAGCGGTTAATTTATACTGTCCGTCATCTGTTTTGCTTCCTTCATAAAGAGTGTCCCCTTTAACAGGATGACCAATATGAGCTAAGTGGACTCTTATTTGGTGTGTCCGTCCGGTTTCTAGTTCAGCTTCGATTACAGAGGAATCCTCAGTTCGTTCAATTACTCTAAAATGAGTTACTGCCGATTGGCCATCAAGTGAGACGCGACGTTTTGCAGAGTTATGCCGATCTTTTCCTATTGGAAGCTTGATGGTACCTTTAGGTCTTTTTAAAAGGCCATCGGTTTCAGCAATGTATTTTCTTGTAATTTCATTTTGTTCAAACTTACGGTCTAACAATGCTTTCGCAATCGGGTGCTTTGCCACCAGAAGTACACCGGCAGTCCCTTTGTCTAAACGGTGGACATGTTCTGCGTAAACGCCGCCCTGATCCGTTACATACGTCATAACCTGATTCATTAAAGTTCCTACTTGACCGGGTTTATCGGGATGTGTAGTAATTCCTGCGGGTTTATAAACGGCAAGCATGTGGTCATCTTCAAAAATAACTTTTAAATCGGTTTGTTTTTCAAGTGCGTACGTTGATTCTGCATCGGGAAAAGAAATTGTTAACTCGGTTCCGACATCTAAAGGCTCTTTCCAAATGACAGGTTCACCATTGCGATCGGTCACGCTTTTGGCCATCCTCATTAAATGTACGGTTTTCTTACCAGCTTGCCATTGATCTCTTAATAAGTGTTCGACGGTCTGCCCGCCTTCTTGAATCGTATAGACAAAAGCAGTCATACCAATTCATCCTTCCCGTAAATCATTCTATTTAGTTCGATTCATAATTAGCGAAGAACAAACGAATCTGATCCTCTGGAGCTGCCCCATATAAACGATCAACTTCTGCGCCATCTTTATAATGGACTAGAGTCGGCGTTCCTTCAAGACCGTAGCTACCAGCGAATTGACTGAACTCAAGCAAGTTATATTGGAATACTTCAACATTTAGTTCGTTTGCAATCGGCATTAGCACTGGTGTCATTTGCTTACAGTAAGAACAAGTTGGACTAAAAAAGTATGCTGTTACAGAATCACCTGATTGAATTTTATTCTCTAAGTCCTCCGGTAAAATAATGTTGTTATAGTGTTCATTTCCGATTAAATCGATTGTTGCTGGATCAAGTTTAGAAGTTCCGTATGGGTTATTTTCCAGTTTGGACTTGTTTGATTGAGTTGTTAGGACGGCGATAAGGATAAAAACTGCAACGATAACGCCACCAATAATTAATAGTTTTTTCATAAGATTAGTTCTCCTTTTGCCACTTCATCATGAGTAGGCTAGTAATGAAAATCAGTGTGAATGCAAGTAAAGCTAAAAAGGGGATTGTGATAAACCCAAAAACGTTAATATAGAACCCTGTGCAAGAGATATCCCCACATGCAGGAGCACTGTCTTGCAGGTATTGAAGCTTTTGAATTCCATAGTGATACAAAGAAATACTACCGCCGACTGCAGAAAATATAGCGAGTGTTAAAGCAATTTTGGCGTTTTTTTGAAAAAGTGCAATGCCAGAAATTAGCACGATTGGATACATCAGAATTCTTTGGTACCAACAAAATTCACAAGGATCAAATTTGCGTACTTCTGAAAAATATAAGGAACCGAGTGTTGCAATGAAAGACACTGCCCATATAAAGATGAGGCTATTTTCCAGTCGTTTATGCATAGGTGCTACCTCCACTTCAAGGATTACATCTTCGATTATATGCTGTGTATGGATGCATGTAAACTATTCAATACTATTCGCATTGTTCAAGAATAAAAGTAATTAATTAGAAAAGAAAAGCTACCGTGTAGACCGAGGGTATCGGTGTCAGCGGTAGCTCTTTACTTGTTAGACTTATAAGGATTCAATTGTTTCTTCGATATCGACAGTTGCTTCTTCCTCTATATGTTTAAGAACTTCCAAGTAGAGAATGTGATGGCCGTCCATATCTTTAATCATAAATTCATAACCTTGTTCGATAATTTTTTCGCCTTTAATCGCCTCAAAACGCTGAGTCATGAACCACCCACCAATCGTGTCAAGGTCCTCTTCGTCGATATTAATCTGAAGAAGGTCATTTACATTTTCAATAAGTAGTTTTGCGTCTAAAATAAAGTGATTTTCACCGACATTTTGGACTTCTGGTATTTCATCCATATCAAATTCATCTTGAATATCGCCTACAATTTCTTCCAAGATATCTTCGATTGTTACGAGTCCTGAAGTACCACCATATTCATCCATAAGGACAGACATGTGAATCCGTTCTCGCTGGATTTTTAGCAACAAATCGCCAATAGGTATCGTTTCAATTACGCGAATAATAGGCTGCATATAATTGACAACAGGTTGATTGCCAGTTGTAGGATCTTTAATAAACTCAGTTAATAAGTTTTTAATGTTAACTAGGCCAATAATATGATCTTTGTCGCCATCAGTTACAGGATATCGTGTAAATTGTTCGATACCAATCATTTCGAAAACTTCTTGTAAAGTTAAACTTTTTTCAATCGTTACCATTTCTGTGCGTGGGGCCATAATTTCTTTGGCAATTCTATCGTCAAATTCAAAAATTTTATTCACATATTTATATTCGGATGAATTAATTTCCCCACTCTTTAAACTGTCCGTTAAAATCAATCGGAGTTCATCTTCAGTATGTGCAACTTCAGAATCTAAAATATTTTTGAAGCCAAGTATCTTAATAAATACCCTTGCAGAGCCATTCATTCCTTTAATGACCGGATACATTAGGTGGTAAAAGAAAATAAGGGGTCTTGCAAAAAGTAAAGCAACGGCTTCTGCTTTTTGTATAGCAATCGTTTTAGGAGCCAATTCACCTACTACGACGTGCAGAAACGTTACGGCTGAGAATGCAATAATAAATGATAAGATACTTGAAGTACTAGGTGTTAATTCGAAAAAAGCGAAAATAGGATTCAGCATAAGTTTGACAGTAGGTTCGCCGAGCATACCAAGGCCAAGTGCCGTAATTGTTATACCAAGTTGACAAGCGGATAGGTACTCATCCAAATTACTGACCACTCTTTTAGCGTGCATGGCGCGAGGATGTCCTTCGGCAACAAGCTGATTTATGCGAGAAGTCCTTATCTTCACAATTGCAAATTCACTCGCAACAAAAAATGCGGTGAGGGCGATCAAGACAGCGAATGCTGTCAATCGTATGGGAATTTCCAAATAGTTACTTTGCTCTAAACCCAGATGTGGGGGAGAACAAAGTGTACACCTCCTGTAGTGGTTAAATAGTTAGTTAATCCTATAATAATTTATTTTCGAAGAAAAAACAAATACTTTCACCTTTTTAATGCCTTTTTCTATATTTATGTACTTCAGATTAAGTCCGTTAGGGAATAACGAAATAAAAAATAATCCTTAACTCCATGATGCGTGGGCTAAGGATCATTTTTGCAATTTTGATTAGAACATAGGGAAGACAAATTTCACTAAGAACCATAAGAACCCAAAAAAGATTAGTACGTATGCAGCGTATTTAATAAAGGTTGCGCCTACTAAACTATTATTTGTTTTTTCTTCTCGTTTAATTTCAATATTCTTTTGTTCATCCATTGAATTACATCTCCCTTTAATATTTAGCGTTAATGGTGTAATACCCACCGGGAGAATTCTTAAACGATTTACATCAATTTATTTAGTCGTACACATGAAAAGTCATTAATTCATGAATCAGTTTTTTAACATTGTCTTCTTCAGGCGGTACTGCGCTTGTCCAATGAATATCTCCATCTTTTAAATACTCACCTGTGTATCGTGTATTCTTAAAGAAAAATGCAAATGTCCACCCTGGTAACTGGGTATTTTCAAACATAGATTTATAACTAAAATGTTGCAGCATGTTCATTCTCCTTTCATAAAGTTCAGTTATGTTACATATCATGTATATAAAAGTAAGCGAAGGGGTGTTAACTTGTTTATAGATCAATTAAAAGCAGCAATCGAAGATGAATATAAAGCATATCACTTTTATAAGTCTATGTACGAACTGACGAAAGACCCGCTTTGGCAAGATTTCATTAAACATGCGTATGAAGATGAAAAAAGTCATTATGAAATGTTTCAACAACTTTATTATATGCTGACAGGTACGTTTGTTCAAAATCCGAAAAAGCCATTGCCGTGTTACGAATTAAAAGAATGCGTGAAAAAAGCATTGCTTGATGAGTTAGAGGCAGTAGAAACATATAAGTTAATGTTGCTCACGATTCCTGTCCAACAAGCATATAATCCACTATTTATCGCGATGCATGACGAAATGGAACATGCAATTCGATTCTCTACGATGTTTAATGCACTATGAAACGTGGGAAGAAGCGCTGGAAGTACAAGCGCTTCTAATTTGGTTTCCTAAGTTCAGAGAATTGCTTCTTAAAATAAGGTACCGCCTCTAGCATTCTTGGACCATACCAAAACATTTCACCATCGATATTAATAGGTTGCACATTTGGCATTAGTTCTAAAAATTCGGCTTGGTGTTTCTCTTTAAATGGATAAGGTTCTGATGCGAGTAAGACATAATCCAGTTCAGCTTCCTTAAAATCTTCTTCGGTAACCGCAGGGTATCTTCCTTCATGCTCTACAAAAGGGTTTGTAAATCCAAGTTCAGTCAATACAGTTTGGATGTATGTATCTTTCCCAACGACCATATAGGGTTTCTTCCAAATAACGTACGCCGCTCGTTTGCCGACCAATCTAGGAAACGATGCAAAGGCGGACTGAATATCCTCCACTAAATTTTTCGCTTCGGTTGCTCGATCTGTAACGTGCCCGACATCTTGAATCATTCGGTACGCTTCTTGGATGGATTGAACTTCTGCAACGTAAACGGGATAATATTGCTCAAGGATTTTTACAATTTCCTCCGTGTTCTCCTCTTTTTCTACGAAGATTAAATCTGGCTTCGCCTCATGAATGGCCTCAATTTTAATATCTTTTGTTCCAGCAACCGCTTTCACTTGTTTCACTCGATCTTCTGGAAAAATGCAAAAACGCGTTCTACCAACAATCTCATTTTCTAAATTAAGTGAGAAAAGAGTGTCTGTAATACTTGGACAAAGTGAAATAATCCGCTTGGGTGGATATTCATAAGTCACTTTTCTCCCTAGATGATCAATTACTTCTTTCACATTGTTCACCCCTTGTAGTTTATTATAATAGGTACTGAAAATTACTTGAATTCCATGACGATTTTCCCTTTACCTTCCAGGACAGTAACACGTCCATACGCACCATTTACAAGGGTAAACTGAGGTGGGACATGCCCGATATCTGCATTAAAGGCAATTGGCAGTCCGGTTAATTCCTGAATCCGTTCCATCGAATCAACAGTTGTGAATCCTTCTACCGATTGTCCAGCAGGTGATCGACCGAATATAATTCCTGACGCATGGTCGAGCCATCCTGCATAGAAAAGTTGAAGCATCGTTCTATGAAAATCTGTTGCCGATAGTTCACAGTTTTCCAAATACCAAATAATTGGTTCATCATGTAAAAATGTTTTCTGGAATCCCGCAACATCACCGAAAGGAGTTCCCACAAGATGCGAAATCGTATCAAGGCAGCCACCAAGAAATCGCCCTTCAATCTCTAGTTTATCATCCCCGATGATTCTCCAAGACGTATCGCTGTCCAGATTAAAAACATATGGATTTGGAGGTGCAAAGTGTTGCCACTTGGATTGAAATTTCTCCGAAGATTGCTGATTGATGATCGCGCCTTTTGTTGAAGACAGTACGTCCAGAAACTTACTTGTCACGGGGTCCCATTCATCACTTCTCAGGTCTACAAAATTCGTTCCATGAGCAGTTGCAACCCCCGTTTTTAAGGTCAGTGCGAAAAGAAGAGTGCTTAAATCCGAATAACCAAGCATCCATTTCGGTTCCATTTCGTCCCAGTTAAGTAAGGGGAGAATTTCCATAAGGATTTCGCCGCCCCAAGGAGGGATAATTGCCCCGATAGCAGGATCATTCAGCATCGACATCAGTTCAGCAGCACGTTCTTCTTTTGAAGCGGATGCGGCTTGTTGTTGAGTCCAAGCGGTATCACCAATGATTACTTTGAAACCACGTTTCTCGAATTGCTGTTTTGATTGGGTTAGTAATGAATGAAGTTTTTTCTCCACGCCAGAAGATGGTGCAGTTACGCCAATCGCCTGACCTATTCGTAAAGGGTTGGGATACCGAATCATTCTGTACACCTCGCACTTTTAGTAATTGTATCTACTTGTTGAAATAGTCTATCATTGATAGGGAAGCATGTCATCCAAATGATCGTAAGAATGGAGGGACGGGGTGAGGATTAAAAACAACTCAAAATCAAATATGGTAAGGATATTTATTTTTGGTGTGCTTGCATTCGTCTTGCTTTCAGGTTGTATGAAAAAGGAAGAGACAAATGCGATTTACTTAATTCCTGAAGGACAGACAGGTTATGCCTTGGCGGTTTATAATGTGAAAGGCGCACCACCACTTACATACGAAAATGGGTTTGC
This sequence comes from Sporosarcina sp. CAU 1771, assembly GCF_054482775.1. Classification (NCBI taxonomy): domain Bacteria; kingdom Bacillati; phylum Bacillota; class Bacilli; order Caryophanales; family Caryophanaceae; genus Sporosarcina; species Sporosarcina sp. CAU 1771. The sequence goes on from NZ_JBTLRN010000030.1 coordinate 33,236, forward strand.
GGTACATAATGTGAATGCTGAAGGGTACTTTGCTACATCTAAGTCGGATATGAATTATGGAACGTTAACAGATCAATACTTTTGGGTGGATAAGGCTGGCAATCGAACCTCAATTGATGAATTATGCGTGCATGCTTTCGGTACAGGCGGTTGGTCGCAGAATGACATTGACCTTGTGTATACTGGAATCGAAATTACAAATGATTGTTCGATCGATTTTGCGCATTCAACAGAGAATTTTAATGATCAAATCAGTCAACCTATTTTAAACCAAGTAATTCAGGACTATTATTCGCGCTAATTAAATAGAAGTAAGAAGGATTATGCAGAGTTGATTTTATTCGGAATCCTCAAAACAATGAAACCTTTCACACTTTACGAACGTATGAATAACAGCACTATGATTGTTCCGCAATCGGGCCAGTTCGACAAGTTCTGTGATAAATGCCTTTGGCATGAAAACACAGGAAGTTTATGAAATAAATTTCAACTTTACAATTGAAGATAGGAATGAAGAAACCATGTTTTCTGAAACTATCTCATCGATACTCC
>NZ_JBTLRN010000031.1:0-31476 GCF_054482775.1 Sporosarcina sp. CAU 1771
GGGATGAAGCGGGACAGGTGAGACCCAGCAGGGAGCGATAGCGATCCGATGCGGCTCACCGCCCGCCCCGTGGAACGCGTCCGCTCGGAACGGAAATCAACAGTTTTAGCATAATCCTGTTGATGGGGACTTTTTCAGTGGCCTCGTCAATGGACAGTAGGTGTTTTTTAAATGCTGATAGATGATTTTCCTAGCAATAAAACAAGTTATCTAGTACACAAATAATGTCTACTTTAGTACAATTGTATAAACTGGTTTCGTTTGATTGAAAGGTACTGTCTGTTCATGTAAAATAATGAATGGAAAATAGGAGGTATTTACATTGACAGGATCAATTTCATTAATAGAAGTCGTCCTATCTGTACTGATTTTTATCGTCATTTTTTTCGGTATAGGATTCTTGTTAAATATGTTGTTGCGGATGACATGGCTTATGGCAATCATTTATCCGATCATTGTTATTCTAATTATTGACGAAGTTAAAATGTACCAGTACTTAACAAAGCCAGCGTATGCTTTTGGACTTCTAGGAGATAAAATCTTGAAGTTACATACAGTTGATATTGTTATTTTAGCAAGCGGACTTTTTGGTGCGATACTTTCTGGAATCGTCGTCAAATTATTAAGAAAACAAGGGTATCAAATGTTTTAACGGATACTTAAAAAAAGTGTACTTAAGCAAAATTTGCTTAAGTACACTTTTTTATAATAGAAATGAATAGGTAACAACTGAAATGAGAATACCAAGGACTGCGCCGGCAAAAACTTCACTTGGTTTATGACCGAGCAATGTTTTGAGTTCTTGGATTTTCTCATCTTCTTCTTTTGCTTGCCACCCTTTCGCTTCCTTCACAAACGTTTGAAAGTCATATCTAATTTGATTGATAATCGTTGCTTGTTGACCTGCTTGGAAACGAATTCCAGTCGCATCGAACATAACGATAACAGCAAAGATAGTAGAAACGGCGAAAAGCGTTGAATCGAGCCCGTGTTCATAGGCAATTGCGGTTGTCAGAGCTGTTACAGCAGCAGAATGTGAGCTAGGCATACTTCCAGTTGACGTCATTAGTCTCCAATCGAATTTACCTGTGATGAAAAATTGAATTGGAATTTTGATAAGTTGAGCAAAGATAATTCCAAATAATGCCGCAAGGAGCGGGATATTTTGAAGAATGGTCATACAGTTCCACTCCTTTTTCATAATAGAAAATAATAACATTAGTATACCACAATGCAGACAGATGATAACCAAATACATAGGATTGGTGTACTTCGTTTCAATTCGTTCGGTTGGTACTATACAATAAGGGGTGTATATAAAAAATGGAGGTATTTAAATGGACGCAACTATTTTGAATGTAGATTTTAGTGAAGTTAAAACAGATGTATTGGTTATTGGTGTACCTAAGCATCCAGAAAATATAGAAGGTTGGGAGAAGTTTGTTACTGCTTTTCATCCAAATCTTCCTAGTTGGCTATCAGGTGGGGATATTCAAACTGACTTCAAAAAAATCGTGAAAATTCCTTCAATGCATGAAGGTGGATATAAACGAGTTCTTTTTGTTGGACTAGACGCCAAAAAATCACTTAATGTCAATCGACTACGTGAAGTATTTGTTGCTGTAGGCAGAGATCTTAGGGAACTAAAAGCAGCGTCTGTGACAATCTGGACGGCACCATTTACAAATGATCACTTAGCATGCGATGATGTCGTGTTCGCGGCAGGAGAAGGCCTTGGGCTTGGTGCATATAAATTTGAAGGCTACCAAACGGATTCGAATGAACGGGATGTACAACTCCAAACGGTTTCTTTTTTATCACCAGGAGATCCTGATGAATTAAATGCTGCATATAAAGTAGGACAAATACATGCGTATTCCGTCAATGAAGCACGTAACCTGGTAAATATGCCACCCAATTTACTGACTGCGAAAGAAATGGCAAACTACGCGCGGAAACTTGCAAAGAAACATGATTTTGAAATCGAAGTGCTTGGGAAGAAGGAAATGGAAGAGCTAGGAATGGGCGCCATCCTTGCGGTAAATCAAGGCTCAGTGGAAGAACCTCAACTAATCGTTTTAAAATATCACGGAACAGAAGAGTGGAAAGACGTTGTTGGGCTCGTAGGTAAAGGAATTACTTACGATACAGGTGGATACTCATTAAAGCCTAAAGATGGCATGGTCGGTATGAAAGGCGATATGGGTGGCGCGGCTGCAGTTCTTGGCGCAATGAACACGATAGGTGAACTACGCCCTGCAAAGAACGTGATCGCCGTGATTGCATCAACAGATAATATGATTTCTGGCGAAGCTTTCAAACCAGATGATGTCATTACATCTTTAAGTGGAAAAACAATCGAAGTATTAAATACAGATGCTGAAGGGCGTCTTGTACTTGCGGATGCAATAACATATGCTTTGCAGTCCGGTGCGGATTATTTAATTGATGTCGCGACTCTTACAGGAGGAGTAATTGTTGCCTTAGGAATGGATAAAACAGGTGCCCTTACAAACAATGAAGAGTTTTTCGAAGAGTTTATGGAAGCGGCATTAGAAACTGGTGAATTTGTTTGGAGACTGCCACTCACTGAAAACGACAAGAAAAGACTGCGAAAAAGTGATGTAGCAGACTTGAATAACTCTCCAGGTCGTGACGGTCATATGATCTTTGGTGGTGGGTTTGTCGGAGAATTTGCTGGCAATACACCATGGATTCATTTAGACATTGCAGGAACTTCTGATGCAACAGCGGCTCATGACTTAGGGCCCAAAGGTGCGACAGGTGTGATGGTTCGTACGTTGGCAACACTTGTTGAGCGTATGACTGAGAGTGATTTAAAAGGCTGATAGGCCATTGTCCGCCTTCCCACGGATCTTTACGAATAGAATAAGTGGGAAAGGGGATGAAGTATGCCTAGAGGTTATGAAGGTCATAGAGGTGGAGGCCGTGGGTATAATAGCGGCCGTGGTCACGGTGGAGGTCGTGGCGGAGGATTTGGTTTAGGAGGATTTGGTTCAGAAGGATTTGGATTCGGAGGACCCTTTCTTGGTGGATTAGCTGGAGGATTACTTGGATCAGCGTTATTCCCAGGCTATGGGGGGTACGGAGGTTACGGTGGTTATCCCCAATACGGAGCTTACCCTCCATACGGTGGCAATCCATACTATCAATATCCTTACCCTCCATACAGCTATCCTCCGTATGGTTATTATGGACAGTATTGAATTTGAAAAAACGCACGGCAACCAAAAACTGGGTGCCGTGCGTTTTTTATTTTTCAAGACGTTCTTTATTTAAAGCTTCTTTTTTAGCTTGATTAACTACCGCAGCAAGATCATCACCAATGGTTAGATTCGTCGGTTTTACTCCAGAAATATAAGCAGCCCTACTCATTAAATGCCCACCAATGGGCCCAGTAATAAATAAGAATGCAATACCTAGAATGAGTTTGATACTAAAATGTCCTTCCACAAACCAATAGTGAATAAAGACACCCAATAAAATACTCATTACGCCAAGTGTCGTACTCTTTGCCCCTGCGTGAGCCCTGGTGTACACATCGGGGAGGCGAATAATACCAATGACTGCAACTACAGTGAAAACAAGTCCAACGACGATGGCGAAGACTGTGAGTGTGTTAGCTATTACGATCATACTCGATAATCTCCCCTTTCTCTATAAATTTTGAGAAAGCAACTGTTCCGATGAAAGACATAATCGCAATAAGTAAGATAATCTCAACGAAAAACTTCGTGTCAAATAAGATGGATAGTAGGGCAGTGGCCGAGATAATCATTACGCCAATCGCATCGAGTGCAACTAAACGATCAGGAATAGATGGTCCTTTAAAGACTCGATAAAGGAGGCCAATCATCGACACGATAACTATAATAAGAGAAACCCATATAAACATAATCATAGGCGGCTCACTTCCTTAATCGCTTTTTCAAACGAGTTTTTAATTGAATCAATCGCTTCATCGACATCATCGACATCGATTGCATGGATATAGAGTGTGTTTTGATCGTCGGATACATATAACACAATCGTACCTGGAGTTAATGTAATCAGGCTTGAAAGTAAGGTGATTTCCCAGTTTTGCTTTAAGTCCGTAGGTAAAGCAAAAATCATTGGATTAATATTGAGCTTTGGTCGAATGACTAAACGCAAGACGGAAATATTCGAAAGAACCAACTCTCTAAAGAAAATCAGTGACAGCTTGAAAGCAGCCCATAAACGTGCCGTATAAAAACGTCCTGTGAAAAATCGTCTCACCATAAAGATGAGAAGTAACCCGATTAAATAACCTATAACGAAAGTTGTTGGAGTAAGTGAACCACTAATTAACATCCACAGAAACGCTATAAAAAAGTTTAATAGTATTTGAAAAGCCAACGTCATCTACTCCTTTAACACCGCGTCAATGTAAGTAGACGGATGTAGTAATACATTCGATGCATCTGTCATATAAGGAAGCAGCCATTCTGTACCGACACCGTAAGCGATAGAAAGAATGACCAAAGCAACAGCGGGCAACATCAAGTTACGATAAGTCCGCGGATTTGTTGTTGGTAATTCAGTAGGGGTACCCCAAAATGCGTAGATGAAAATTCGAATGACGGATAACAAAACAATAAGACTAGAAGCTAGAATAATGATACTACCCCAAGTATTACCTGCTTCAAAAGCCCCCTGGACGATCAAGAGTTTACCTACAAAACCACTGAGCGGAGGAATCCCAGCGAGTCCAAAAGCTGCGATCAAGTACATCCATGCAAGTGTTGGGTGTGTTTTCATAAGTCCGCCCATTTTCCGTAAGTTTGACGTGCCTGTAACTGTAATAAGGACGCCGATTAATAAAAAGAGTGCGCCTTTTATGAGCATATCGTGAATTAGGTAGAAGACTGCACCAGTCATTCCTGCTTCATTCATTTGTGCAACCCCAAACAAAATTACACCGACAGCGATGACAATATTATAAATAATAATTTGTTTGACATCGAAATAAGCGAGTGCACCGATACATCCAGCAATAATCGTTAGAACAGAGAGGACTAAGAGTATGCCATGAGTAAACGCTATGTCATGTATAAAGAAAAGTGTATACGTTCTTGTAATCCCATAAACTCCAACTTTAGTAAGTAAAGCCCCGAATAATGCAAGTATAGGAACGGGGGGTGCCGCATAGGAGCCTGGCAACCAAAAGTATAATGGGAAAATGGCACCTTTTACTCCGAAAACAAGTAGGAAAAGAACCGCGACGACTGTTAGAATTCCTGTTTGGCCGTATTCAGTTATCTTCGCACCAATGTCTGCCATATTGACAGTACCTAAAACGGAGTAAAGCAATGCGATTGCAACAACAAAGAGTGCTGAAGAAATAACGTTTATGAGAACGTACTTAACAGATTCCCGAAGCTGTCTTTTCTCTCCCCCAAGAGCAATGAGTAAATACGAAGCAATTAGCAACACTTCAAAGAAAACGAACATGTTGAAAATATCACCAGTTGTGAAAGCTCCATTTACGCCAGCTAACATGAACAAAATAGCAGGGTAATAAAAGAAGCGTTCACGCTCATTACCTATAGACGAAAAGCTATAAACAACGACGAATAAGGTAATTAAAATCGATGTAGTGACAAGAAGTACAGAAAACATATCGGACACCATAGAAATACCGAAAGGTGCTGGCCAACTTCCGAGTGTTAGCGATTGAACGCCATCTGCTTTCACCTTACTAACTAAGATAAGGGCAGCGCCAAGGCTTACGAGTAAGCCGATAATTGTTAAGTACCGCTGAACTCGAACATTCTCTTTAAAAAAGAGAAGAAGGATTCCGAACAAAAAAGGTAGTAAGATTGGAAACAAAAGTAAATTAATCATGTTCGTCATTTCCTCTCAAGAGATTCATATTATCCGTTTGATTTTCAGCATACATTCGATAAGAAATAACGAGTAGGACTGCAGTTACCCCAAAGCTTATTACAATTGCAGTTAAAATAAGCGCTTGTGGTAGAGGATCGGCATAATCAGTTACACCCTCAGCTACCACAGGTGGTGAGATACCGCCAAGTCCCCCCATAGTTAATATTAGTAAATGAGCACCATGACTAAGGAGTCCTGTCCCAATAATGATTTTGAGAAGACTTTTGGAAAGAATTAAGTAGACGGCCGCCATAAATAAAATACCGATGACGATTGACATAATAAGTTCCATTAAGAATCTCCTCCAATCGATTGAATGATTGTAATCGTTGCACCAACAACGACTAAATAGACGCCCGCATCAAACATCATAGCTGTGTGGAGTGATGAAACTCCAAAGAGTGGCAAGTCAAAATCACCAAAAGCATGTGTGAAAAACGGGACATTTAAGAAAATTGAAGCAGATGCAGTTCCTAGTGCAATCAGTAAACCAGTAGCCATCACTATTGTAAAATTAAAAGGTAACACAGTTTGCACTGTTTTTAAATCGAAAGCAAGAAGTAACAAGATAACTGCGCCGGCAGTAAGTAGACCGCCAACGAATCCTCCACCAGGTGTATAATGCCCTGCGAAAAAAATGTGAATGGAAAACAAAAAGATAATGAAGAATACGACTTGGGTTGTCGTCTGTAGGATGACATCATTCGTTTTCATTCGTATTCTCCTTTCTAGTTAAACGTAATCGAATTAAAGCAATTACTAATATACCTGCAATTGATAAAACCGCTATTTCAAACAAAGTATCAAAACCACGGTAATCAACAAGAATAACGTTTACAATGTTCCCGCCAGCAGCTTCAGTTGAAACGGTATCTTTATAAAACTGGGAAATCGAAGACACCAGTTTTTGTGAATGAGCTGATAAAGCAACAAGTGTTACTGTAATTCCCACTCCCGCTGCAATAATAAAGTTACCTAATTTGAAACCGGATGTTTCCCCGTGGTTGCTCAACTGTGGCAATCGCTGAAAAGCAAGTAGGAACAGAGCGACCGAAACGGTTTCTATCACTAATTGAGTAAGGGCAAGATCTGGCGCTTTAAAGATGACGAAGAACAACGATACGGCGTACCCGACGGCACCTAGTGCAATAATCGCCGAAAGCCTCGTTTTTGCAACGATAATCATTCCGACAGAAAGCACGAGAATAATCGCGGTTAGGACTCCATAAAGGCTTACAGCTGAAAAGCTATCCATGTCAACTACAAATGCATCTTTAACAAACAATGTAATGTTCGTTATGATAACGATAAAGGCAAACATGTAAATCAAGTACGATCTTATAAGTCCATCCATATAAAATCGAGAAAGTCGGTTCATTCCAGTTTCACTACCAACCATCATTGAATCATAAAGAGTATTAAGAGATAAGAACTCAGGTTGAATATCGTAGATTTTTTGCCAACGATTTAGTTGACTGTAAAGAAGCAATCCAATCGCAACAATCGCAACCGTCAACCATAACTCTGTTGAATCGAAGCCGTGCCAGGCGGAAACATGAACATCAACATCAGATGGATGGGAATAGATGCTAGGTTGAATCGCCATAACTGCTGGTTTTACCAACCACTTTCCTATTAAGTTCGGAATGAAGAAAATACCGACAACTAGCGATGCTAAAATAACAGGTGCGATGAGCATTCCGACTGGTGCCTCGTGTGGTGTTTGAGGAAGTTGTTCGCTTTTTTGCTTTCCGGCAAACGTATTCCACACAAAGTAGACGCTATATATAAATGTGAACACACTAGCAATCCAAGCAACTACTGGGAATATAATTCCCCAAGTAGAAAAATTGAACAGTTCAAAATGCGGAATCGCTAACATAGACTGAAGGAACATTTCCTTACTTAGGAAGCCGTTAAACGGTGGCAACCCCGCCATAGACATTGAGCCAATGAAAGCAACCGTGAAGCTGACCGGCATTATGCTCATTAATCCGCCTAATTTACGAATATCTCTTGTTCCTGTTTCATGATCGACGATACCCGCAATCATAAACAAACTACCTTTAAATGTTCCGTGGTTAATTAGATGAAAAACGGCTGCAAACGTTGCGAACTTGAAAATCGGATCGTCAGAGTGGTAAGCAATTGCACCAGCACCGAGTAAAGACATAATTAGACCAAGTTGGCTGACCGTTGAAAACGCTAAAATTCCTTTTAAATCTGTCTGTTTTACTGCAAATACAGATCCCCAAAATAGAGTGAGGAGACCAATTCCGGTAACAAGCCAAATCCAGACTTCAGATACAGCAAACAAAGGAGTAAATCTTGCAACAAGGTAAATCCCTGCTTTCACCATCGTTGCTGAGTGAAGATATGCGCTGACCGGCGTTGGTGCTTCCATTGCATCAGGCAACCATATATAGAATGGGAATTGTGCTGACTTTGTAAAAGCTCCGAGTAAAATAAGTACAAGTGCCAAAATGAAGAATTCTTGTCCAACAATCGTAGAGGCATTTGCTATCAATTCACGAATTGAATACGTGCCACCCATAATTGAAAGAAGAACAAATCCCCCAAGCATCATTAATCCACCAAATACGGTAATCATCATCGACTTCAATGCTCCGAATCGAGAGCGATCTCGAGTACTCCAATATCCGATGAGCAAGAAAGAAGAGATAGAAGTTAGTTCCCAAAAAAGATAAAGGGTAATTACGTTATCTGATTGGACTACACCTAACATCGCACTCATAAAAATTAGAAGATACACATAAAAATGATTCAATTTCTCCTGATTTTTATCGAGATAAAAAATGGAGTAGAGAACTACTAACGCTCCAATACCTGTTATAAGTAAAGTGAAAAGCAAACTGAGTCCGTCTATATAAGAGACAAACGATATTCCTAGAGATGGAATCCATTGCAATTCAGATTGAGCGAATCCGCCATCCATCGTTAGCCCAATAAAGCTTATGTAGTAAATGAAAAGAATGATGGGTATAAATAGTACAAACCATCCTGTGTGTATGGCTTTTAGTCGTTTAAAAAGCAACGGGACAAAAAGGGCAGCCATAATCGGTAAGAAAATTAATAACACAAATTCCAAGAAAATTCTCCTCTCAATTAGTAAATCAATCTAACTTCGTTGTAATTGCTTTTGGGATTACGAAGGGGAGTCAACCTGAAAACCGTCGATTCCGCAACAATCGGGGGACATGCAATTGAAAATTGTCGCAAGTAGGTGGGCTAACCTAGACTTCCCTAAGTTGGCTTCATTCAAAACTTATGGCATCCACAGACCTTCAATTTAAAGAATGTATTCCCCACACAAAAAAATAAATGAACGCAAAAAGCCCGCCACAAAAGGACATAGAAACCCCTTGGTGACAGACTCCTCCAAAAAACTCATTTATTTGATTGAAGTTACTATAACATAGCATTTGATTATTGTACAACTGAAGTTATATCCATTTTATAGGGGTTGATTTGCTTATTTTGAATAGCTTCCTATATTATGGAGAAGGTACATTATTTTGATGTTTGAGGTGTGAAATGAAAAATCCATACATATTCGGTTACTTACCATTTGTAACAATTGTGCTTTTTAGTTTGACGTTTGGTGTCTTTACGGTAAGTATATCCGTTGATTTGTTCAAAGAAATTGGACTGTACTCAGGGATGCGTGAGTTTTTAACAGATCTTCAATTACGAATTTTTTTACTTGTGATCTATACATTGTTATTTTTCATGATATTCTCAGCAATGAAGCTAATAGCTGAAACCATTCATGAAACAGCAATGCTCTTTTTCTCCAAAGATATTGAAGGAAAGTCATATAGCGCAGCACGTGGTGGAAATGTCATCTATTTTTTCGGAGCATTAACTTCGGCTGGCGGTATTCAATCGATTCAACTATTAGTCGGTATATTCTTGTTAACTACTTTTATTTATTTTGTATACGTTGTGTATAAGTTAAGTAAATTTATGACAATAGCAAGTACGCTCGGCCTTATTATTTTTGAAATTACTATATGGAGCGCTCTTGTTTCAATGATTATCTATATTTTACTTAGGTTATATAATGGAGTAATTGCTAGTCTGCCATCCATAAACTAGGTAGATAGAATAAACTTAACTTTAAAACAACTATTTTTGAAGCAACGCAGAAAAAACTTGTAAGTGTATTTTTCTATTGCTGACGCCGGGCATTGGTTTAGGTTGATCATGGCCAATCCACACTGCTGTAGTGTATTGATCGTTCATTCCAGCAGTCCACAAATCCTTATCCTGATTGGAAGTTCCAGTTTTCGCACCCGTATAAGAAGTTGTGTATGTAATCCCTCGTCCAGTTCCGTTTACTACAACATCTTCCATCAAATTACGCACAATCGCTGTAGTTGATGGAGACCAGACATTTACCCGCTCTTCATTCCATTCATATAATAAATGACCATCTTTATCTTTTACGGTTTGAATTGCACGTGCAGGGACGAATTTTCCGTCGATAAATCCTGTATAAGCACCAGCGAGTTCAAGTGGTGTTACACCCTTTGTCAAACCACCGAGTGCTGCAGGGTATATTTTATCTTTTGATGTGATTGATTTAAATGCGAAAGGTTCTAGATAGCTGAATGCCTCATCTATTCCAACTTGTTGTAAAACTCGAACGGCCGCTGTGTTGTGGCTATTACGAAAAGCTTCTTTTATTGAAACATTCCCGTAAACATAGCCACCAAAATTCGTTGGACAATAGGATCCGATACAAAGATTCCCACTGTTTATTGTCATTTTAGCCGCATTAGGGTTGCTTTCAAAAAGCGGTCCGTAAACTAGAAGTGGTTTGATAGCAGAGCCAGGTTGCCGAACGGCTTGGAACACGCGGTTAAAATCAGCTTTTTTATAATCTCTTCCTCCATATAGACTGACGATTTTCCTTGTTTTATTGTCAATAACAACCGCGCCTGCTTGCAACCCTTCAGGTTCTAATAACTTCGTAACAGTTGCCTCATCTAGAAGCTGCTTTTTAGATTCTAATGCAGTTTCAATAACAATTCCCGAGGACATTACTTCTTTTGTACGTTTTTTCAATTGTGACGTTAGTAGTCGTTTACTATCGTCTGTATTGGTTTCCTCTATTTTTTTTAGAAAACCCTCAGTTTCACCAATTAATTCTTGCAGCTCGGAAAAGACATATGTAGTATAAGCAGGAAATTGATTCATTTTCTCTTTAATATCTAAATCAATGGTAAGGTCCTTCAAAATAAGTGCTTCATCGTTTGGTAAAACACCATTTTTTACAAGTACATTCAATAGAAGCTCTTGTCTCTTTTTCGTACGTTCAAAATAATTAATAGGGTTATATAAGGATGGGTTGTTTGGAATTGCTGATATAAAGGCGATTTCTGCTTTGTTTAGCTCTGCTAAAGGTCGATTAAAATAATAAGTTGCAGCTGCACCAATCCCATATACTTGGTTTCCAAAATACATTTCATTTAAATACATTTCTAGTATTTTATTTTTATCGATTCGTTTTTCGAGCTCTGCAGCATAAAGTAATTCAATTACTTTACGTTCATATGTTTTATCAGTCGACAAAAAACGCATTCGAACAAGTTGTTGTGTAATGGTAGAACCCCCTTGTGAGAGATTCTCTGTAGAAGCGTTAGCAATGAAAGCACGCGTAATCGCAGCTACGTCATACCCGCGGTGCTCATAGAAGCCAGTGTCTTCACTTTCAAGAAAAATTTGCTGTACGAAGATAGGTATATCTGCAAGTAGGAGAGGATCACGCCACTCGACATACTCTTCAGAAAAAATAGTGCCGTTTTGATCTTTTAATATAATTGGAAGGTCACTAGGTGGATGCGATAATTCAATAGACTCAGTAACTTTGTCATCAAATAACTCTGCACTATGTACTTCTGTATTAATCGCTTGAAGTACGAAGAATAGTATTGGGAAAGTAAGAATGATAACGATATAACCGATAACTTGTTTCATCTTCGGACCTCCATACATTTATAGTGCTTTCTAGTAAAAGAATAGCACACTTCCAAAAGCAGGGCGTACTGATTTTTAATTTTTGAAAGTACTGTTCTGATCTGTGGCTTCAAGAAAATCTTCGAAACTTTGTATGGGTTTCCGAGTTGCATGGCGAAGCAACAGAAAGCCGACTAAGAATAGTGAAGCGGTTAGTATGAAGACAGAAGATATTCCGATAAATCCGCTTATTATACCTCCAAGCATTGGACCGACAATATTGCCAAGGAATCTGAAACTAGTGTTGTAGCCCATTACTTCACCTTGTATATTAAGTGGTGCTTCTCTGCGTACGAGTGCGGTTGTAATGGGGATCATTCCACCAACAGCTATACCGAAAAGTAAACGACAAACTATCAATTGCCACAATTGAGTTACGAATGCTTGTGGAATAACGAATAAAAACGAAAGAAGGAGGAGAATTGATAATACTTTTTCATATCCAATGTCGTCCCCAATTTGCCCCCACTTCCTAGCGAAAAGTAAATTACCCAGACCTGCAGCGCTAAATGTTAGACCTGCAAGAAATGCTACATCTTTTGCGTCTGTTAATTCGGCGACATACAGAGAAAGGAGAGGCTGGACACTAAAGTTACCCATTTGTATAATGGTAGTGATAACCATAACATTGAGCATTAAGCGATGTTGAAACAGACCTTTCAATATTGCTTTTCTCGAGTAATTGATAGCACGTTTACTTTTTATACGGACAGTTTCCTTAATTCCAAAGAGGACGATGACGGCGGCGATAATAACAGAAACGGAAGTAATAATGAACGTATACTGAAATCCAAAAGCGTCGGCAAGTAACCCGCCAAAAACTGGCCCGAAGAGCATGCCTGAAACACTACCCATCTGTAAAGTGCCAAGCATTTTGCCAGCTTCTTCTTTTTTAGTTTGGGAAGAAATAAAAGCTAATGAAGTAGGTATGAACCCCGTCACGACTCCATTAAGTAATCGAAGGATAAAGAAAGCTTCTACAGTCTGAACAAAGCTCATTAAAAAAATGGATGTTGCAATTCCGAGGCCATTAATTAACAAGATAGGTTTGAAGCCGTATTTGTCAGCAATCCTTCCCCAAATGGGTGACATGAGGAAGGCTGTTACAAACGTAGCTCCAAAAATTAGTCCTGACCACTTTTGAACATATGCAGGAGAGTGATCGCCGAATGTATCTATGTATAAAGAGAGGAAGGGCATAATCATCGTTGTAGTTCCAGCAACTAAAAAATTACAAATCCAGATGATGATGAAATTACGCTTGTGCACGTCCATTTAGAAACCTTCTTTCTATTTCGTGCTTTCTCTTTAGTATAAAACAGTTCGGGTGCCGAAGGAAGAAACGTGCTTAATTATCGAAATTGGAAAAACAATATGGTAAACTAAATCGGGGTGAATAATAATGAAAAAAATGATGTTCTCACTCTTTGCTATCTTCCTTCTTTTCGTATTAACAGCATGCGGAACAGATAAAGATCTAGGTGAAAGTTCAGAGAAAGAAATTAACACTGAACAAGAACCAGTGAAAGAGACGAGTCCAAGTGATTCTGAGGATGCAGTACTTGTTCTTCCACAGTTAAATGACGAAGTGGCGACAAATGAGGCACTCATCATCATGAATACAACACTAGGTTCGATTAAGATTAAACTATTCCCCGACATAGCGCCAAAAACGGTGAAGAACTTTTTAACACATGCCGAAAATGGCTATTACGATGGAATAATTTTTCACCGGGTCATGGATGAGTTCATGATACAAGGTGGGGATCCAACGGGCTCAGGCCGAGGTGGAGAAAGTATTTATGGAGATTCATTTGAAGATGAATTTTCACGCAATGCGTATAACTTTCGTGGAGCTCTTTCTATGGCGAATGCGGGACCCAATACGAATGGTAGCCAATTTTTCATCGTTCAAGCAACACAGTTCGACGAGTCTACATTAAATCCAGATGTTGATTATTCCGAAAAGGTTGTTGAAGCCTATGTTGAAATGGGTGGAACTGCTCATCTCGATCAGAAACACACTGTATTCGGGCAAGTAATTGAAGGCATGGATACGGTCGATAAGATTGCGAAAGTCGAAGCGAAAGCTACAAAACCAGTCGATGATGTAGTCATTGAATCGATTGAAATTCTTCAAGATCCAACAAAATAAGTTAATTAGAAAATAGGAGGCACTACTTATGTACCCACAATTATCAAAAGAAGTTGCACCAAATGAAGCGCTTGTAGTAATGAACACAACTCTAGGACCAATCAAAATCAAGCTTTTCCCTGAAAAAGCTCCAAAAACGGTAGAAAACTTTCTGACGCATGCAGAAAATGGTTACTACGACGGTATTATTTTCCACCGCGTTATTGAAGATTTTATGATTCAAGGTGGGGATCCGACTGGAACAGGTATGGGTGGAGAAAGTATTTATGGTAGTACGTTTGAAGACGAGTTCTCATTGGAGTTATTTAACTTAAACGGTGCTCTTTCTATGGCAAACGCAGGACCTGGAACGAACGGTAGCCAGTTTTTCATCGTTCAAGCATCACGTGCACCTGGAACAGCAGATCAAATGACAAAAGGCGGATGGCCGGCAGAAATAGCTGAAGCGTATGCTGAAATGGGTGGAACACCACATCTTGATCAAAAACATACTGTGTTTGGACAAGTTGTTGAAGGAATGGACGTTGTAAACACAATTGCAGTCGTTAAAAAAGGCCGTCAAGATAAGCCGGTTGAAGATGTTGCAATCAAGTCTATCGAAATTCTTCAAAAATAATCTAAGACTTTTGAAATTTACTAAGTGAGGAAGTGAATGTAAGTGGACGTACTTTTAATGCCGTTCCTTTACTTTCCCGAAGATAAGACAGAATATATTCCTGCTGCATTTTCATTTCTAATTTTCGGTATTTTATTTGTATTTACATTCAGGTGGATCCGAAAAATTTCTAAAAAACAGGAATTAGCTACAAAAGAACTTGAAGAACGAATTTTAAAAGAACGAAATGAAGCAAATGAAAACCAGCATTCTCAACTTTGAGAATGCTGGTTTTTTTGAGTTCAAAAAAATACTGCCTACAGTTTACTCGTTTAAAGCTTTGATAAATCTTTTTACGCCATCTTCAACAGCCGCTTTAGGACAAGCAACATTCATGCGTAGAAAACCTCCACCAGATTCTCCGTATTTCGTACCTGGCTCAAGAGCAAGTCTTCCCTTATTAAGAAGCTTGTCCATGATGTCCTCTTCAGAAAGCCCTGTTTTTCTGTAATCGATCCAAAGCAAGTATGTACCTTGTGGTTTTCGAATGTTTATTCCGGGAACTGCACGTGTTAGTTCTGTAATTACATAGTCCATATTTGAAGAAACAACTTCCAATAGTTCTTCTAACCATGGGCCACCCTTTTCATAAGCTGCTTGTAATGCAGAAGCTGCGAGTGCGTTCAAATCCATTTGACCATGGGCCATTCCATTTTCTTGGAGCTTTGTTCGAACGTCAGAATCTGAGGAAATCATAATTGCAGCTTGAATACCCGCAAGATTAAACGTTTTTGTCGGTGCAACACAAGTAATGATTCTAGCATCTTCATTCCCAGAAATTGTTGAAAGTGGAATGTGCTTAGAACCAGAGAATACCAGGTCAGCGTGGATTTCATCAGATAAAATGAGCACATCGTATTTTGCACAAAGACGAACCATTTCTTTCAATTGTTCCTCGTTCCAAACGATACCACCAGGATTATGAGGGTTACAAAGAATGAATAGTTTGACATTATTTTGTAAAGATTTTTCGAATTCCTCGAAATCGATAGTATATAGACCGTCATCTTCAATCATTTCACATTCGACAATCGTTCTTTCCAATCGTCCCGGTACTTGGAAAAATGGCGGATAAACTGGTGACGTGATAAGAATGCCATCATTCCGCTTTGTGAATGTTTCAACTACAGAAGCGATTGCAGGAACGACGCCATGGTGGAATAACATCCACTCATTTTTAGTTTTCCAGTTGTGACGTTCGAGTAGCCATTCTCTAACTGCATCTTTGCATGATTCACAAATATAAGAGTATCCAAAAATAGGATGCTCCAATCTTTCTTTCATTGCATCTACAACAACTTGAGGAGCGGCAAAGTCCATATCTGCTATCCACATCGGCAAGATATCTGACGCATCCTCAATTCCGTAAATATCTTCCATACGATCCCATTTGATTGATCTAGTTTTTCTTCGTTCTATAACATTCAAAAATTCACTCAAGAGTATCCCTACTTTCTTTTTCACATTCCTATGTTATCATATCTTTATCCAAAGAAAAATAGGGTGAATGGAATGGAAATGATAGAAATTAATAAAAAAGCAACTTTACTTTTAGAAGAATGGAATCCATTCGAAGAAGTAAATAAAAACTATGAACTAGAAATCCGAGCAATCGTTTCACAATTACACAGTCTGGACCATCCGACAGACCTTGCAAAGAAGATTCGTGAAATCTATGAAAACTCCAACAAAGTCTGGATACCTATAGAGGAATGTGTACAGATTTCATACAAGCTTATCGCAATTAAGTACGAAGCGAAATGCATCGTTTAATAAAAAGATCCGCACCGATTTATAGACGGTGCGGATTTTTCATGAATAGATTTCAAGGACCCAAGCGATAAAAATAATTACGATTGCAATGGGGGCAGCATACTTAACGAGAAATTTCCATAGCCTGTTTAATGTAGGATGCATATCAAGCTCTTCATCTGTCTGAGCTTTTGATAGAACAAAGCCTGCAAAGATTGAAATTAGTAAAGCTCCAATCGGCATCCCGATTTTACTTGTAAGAAGATCCATGAAATCGAAAATCGTTCCTCCAAAAATCTTTACATCTCCGAAAACTCCAAATGAAAGAGCACTAGGTATACCAATAATGAAAATCAGCGTACCAAAGATCCATGATGCTCGCTTTCTTCTGTCATACTTTTTACGAATTCCAGTAGATACAACAATTTCAAGCATCGAAATGGCTGAAGTGAGTGTTGCGAAAAGCATTAGAATGAAGAAGATAATCATGGTGACATTACCAAAAGGAATCTGTCCAAATATTTCTGGTAAAATAACGAAAATTAAGCCAGGTCCTTCTGCCGGCGAGTGCCCCAGGGCAAATACCGCGGGAAAAATAACAAGTCCAGCTAATATAGAAATAACAATATTTAAAATAGAAACATTAAATGCTGATTGAGCCAATCGCTCCTCTTTAGGTAAATAGGAGGCATAGGTCATCATTGAGGTAACGCCGACACTCAACGAAAAAAATGCTTGACCGAGTGCAAGTAAAACGGTTTCACTTGTTAACAGGGACCAATCTGGAACAAATAGAAATCGAACGCCCTCCATAGCACCTTCAAGAGTTAGCGAGCGGATAGCAAGAATGACGAAGAAAATGAATAGCAGTGGCATCATCCATCGACTTGCACGCTCAATTCCCCCTTTTACTCCACCTTGTACAATCCAAATGGTTAGCAGTAGAAAAATAGCTTGAGCAAATAAAATTTCGAAAGGATTCGCAGTAATTGAAGCAAATAGTTCGCCATGGTCCGACGCGTCAAGTTTAAAAGTGACCGCCCTTACTAGATAAGAGAGGATCCAGCCACCGACAACGCTATAAAATGAAAGCACTATAAATCCAAATGCAAATCCAAGCCAACCGACGAGATACCATTTCTTACCCGGAGCTAATTTTTTTAATGTAGTAACTGCATCGGCTTGTCCCATTCGACCGATGACAAATTCTGCAAGTAAAATAGGCAAACCGATTGCTAAAGTACTTACTATAAATAAAAGAACAAATACACTACCTCCATTTGTTCCTGCCATATAAGGAAATTTCCATATTGCACCGAGTCCAATAGCGCTTCCTGCAGCTGCTAATACAAACCCAATCTTGGATGTCCATTGATCTCGTTGTTTCATAAAAATCACTCTTTCTACTTTATAAGATATATGAACCTTACTCATTGTACAGGAATGAAATTGCAAATACACTACAACGTAAAACAATTTGAAGGAAAGCTTTTCTCCATCAATAAAAAGTAGAAAGTAAGGAGGGAAATGTGGGAAGTTTATTTTTCAAGAATGCTTTGTTCAGGGAAAAAGTAGCCACATGAGGAGTTAACAACCATTGAGAATACTGCCTATATGCAAATAGCTTAGAGAAGATATTTCGAAATTGAACCAAAAGCTCTATATTAAGTTATACCGCATTTATCATGAATTCAAACTAGAGAATCGTTTCGATAACTGATAACATCTTCTCTTTTAATTAAAAGAAGGAAAAGTAAATCAACTTTGATACAATGGGATGAAATGGTAAAGGAGGACTCCGATGATTGACAATAATTGGACGGATGGCCATTATCAACAAATCGAGAGATTAGGTATTCAGTATGGACTGTCATTAAATGAGGCATTTCAAGTCACAATGGATACATATTTGTATATGCGAGAAGTAAAAAGTAATTCAGAGACTTACCTATATACATATGCATTAAACAAAATGAGTGAAATTCAAGTAAGAGAGCCCTTTATGAAAGATCTATTCTTATTTGAAGAAGATAGTGAACTTCATTCGAAGATAATTGACCTAGATAAGGAGTTACGAATCCCACTCATTCTATCTAGTTTTCAAGAAATAGAAAATGATCAAATTGCTACCATTCTAGAAGAGTCTATTGCGAATATTGAAGTTGCTATACAGACGGCAAAAGACCTTCTTGGTGATTATCAACTCGATAAACGCCTTGAACTTCTAAAGAAATCGTACAATCGTATACCTACACAATTTCAAGCCGAGAAACTAGTTAAAACGGTTTCTCCAATTAAAGTGAAGAAAGACAAAAAGAATAACTGGCTGATTTTATTGGGCTTATTTCTAATTAGTACTCTTTCCGTTACCTTTTTCTTGCCAGGTAAAGGAGAAACCGAAAAGGTCGCTACGAGTAGATTTGAAGAAGAATTTAAGGTTGAACGTAGTCTTCAACAAGAGTGGCTTATGCTATCAAACACGCGGTTTAACAAGCTAACGTTTATTCAAGAGGCGGATAAGCAGATGGCTGTATTCTTGGAAAATGAACAAGGCTATTCTGATGAAGAAGCCTTAGTTGAATTTGATAAAATCCGGCTTCAGTTAAAGTCGCCAGGAAAAATGATAGCAGGTTCACAATATGAGCATAACTTACGTGCCGATGAGGAGAAAAGCATTGAATATCTAACCTTATATCGGTCGAAAATAAAAGATTTATTGGAGATATATGATGAGATTCTATGGGACTTCAGAATCGAGATTGAAAACTTTGAGGTAAAGCATTACTTGAACAAGGCAGATCGACTCATGGAAAAGCCAGAAGAGTTTCCAGAGGAATTAAAGAATATGCTTTTCACAATGAAAGAAGAGTCGATACAACTAGTTGAAAATAAAAGCACAGGAGAAATTCAAACGAAATTTTTAATGACGGATATGTACAGGGAAGCACAATGGAATTTTCATCAAAATACATTTGGATATCTATATTTGATTGCAAATGAGGCCCAGGTTATTGGGGAAATGTTGTCAGATCCTCATCAAGAATTTTTCTATAATCTGTTTATTATGGAAGAAACATTGCAGAACGTGATAAAAGATGATGTATTGTATCCCGTGCTCTATGAAGAGTATGTATCGACTCTCCACCAACTAATTAAAGGTTCCTCTTCGGAGCAAATATTTAGCGAACAGGGTTCTGTAAAATTTGATACTAGAGAAATATGGCAAAGAATTTCCAATATGTATGATATCCGCCCTTCAAAGTATATATTGATGCCGATTGTTGAAGAAATGGAGAAATCGGGATGGGGTTCATCAACAGCTTGGGATACTTTTACGAAAGAATCGATAAAGGATGTATTGGAACTTGCACGAACTGGTGATTTGGAACGAAGCATGTACGGTGAACGCCCTACTTTCGAAGATGATTCCATTTCATTGCCGGACGAAAAGTTTTTTAAACAAGTGGAGCAACTTTATAAAGAATTTAAAGTATCCTATGATAGGAGTGTATTTAAAGGCCTATCGCCACTATTGATGGTGGGAGTCTATGACTATTCAAATGAAATGAAAGACCCAAGAACGATGTATCATTTATTAAGGAAAGATTTCGATCAATATTCAGAGACGGGGATTCAACAATCTTTGGAGGAATTTATAGCATCTTGGAAACAAGGCATATCTATTTTTAAAGATACAAATCAAATCAACTTTATAGCAGATAATGTGTACCGAATGCACCATGATTTTACTGGATCATTTGATCTTCAAACAAACAATTCTTCACGAGGATATAGTATATATATGGATGAAGAAGAGAATTGGTATATGTTTGAGCCAATTCACAAACTGTTACCAACGAGTCAAAATGAACTCGAAGTTATTAACGACTCCATCTTTAGAAGTGAAATACGAAATCTCTATAATTCCTTTTCAGAGTACATGGATTTCAGTTTCTTGGAAGGATGGAGTGCAAGTCGTGTAGTTGGCATTTACTTATATGCGGGTGAGGTCAAGGATTATGAGGCTCAATACGCCTTGATTTACAAAAGGGAACATATCGATACATTAAGCAAAGATGATTTCTTGAAGCAAGCCGAAAAGACACCTTCTTATAAATTGGAAGACCTATACACGTCGTTTTCATTTAATGTCAATGAGCCGGATGAAAATGAAGATTGGATTGGCATTGCAACGTTAGATGGTGTTTCTCAAGAAGAATCAAGCCAGCAAATGCAATTGATTTGGGAAGAAGGCATTTGGAGAATTATGTTCGATTAGAAAAGTGATTGATCGAATACTTTTAGTCCATCAAGATTTATTCGGTAGATGCGTGGAAACTGTAGGGGAAAAGCGTGCTGCTCTAACTAAAACCGTCTCAGCGTACTTTTGCCCAAGGGTTCTTATTATGGTATAATTTAGTTGGCCTTAATTGGTAGATACGATATATAAATTAGACTGGGAGCGGTTTCAAATGAGTAGAAAAATCGAAGTGGGTGAAGAACTTACTGGCATAGTTACTGGGATCCAGCCGTACGGAGCATTTGTCGCCTTGGAAGATGGAATCCAAGGACTTGTCCACATATCTGAAATAACTTACGGATTTGTAAAAGATATTGATGAATTTCTAATTGTTGGTCAAGAAGTGAAGGTGAAAGTGTTAGAAATAGATGAAGAAGCGGGGAAGATTAGTCTTTCAATTCGCGCTTTACTAGAAGCACCTCCTGTTATTAAAAAGGACGATAATTCAAGAAAAACATTACAAGCACGTGTCAATGAGCGAGATGCAGATGGATTTAACTCGTTAAAAGACAAATTACAAGATTGGATCAATCGATCGGGACAATAAAAAATGAGCTATGGCGATTTCGCCTTAGCTCATTTTTTATTGTCTTTTTCATTTTCGAAAGCGAGTTACCAAAGTTCTTATGATTTACGTACTTTCCTCAATCGATATTGAAGATTTTGCCTACTCATTCCGAGTGCATTTGCCGTTTTAGTTATATTTTGATTGTGAAGTTGCATTGCCTTTTCTAAGTAATACACTTCGGTTTCAAATAAAAACTGTTCGAGTGTTAGTAGTTCTTTATCGGGCTGCACTATGAAATCCGTAACTACGTTAGGATGATTTTCCAAATTGCTACTTTTCATTCGAAAATGAAGGGGAAGCATTTCAAAAGTGATGAGGCTTTCAGTCGTTGCAAGTGAAGTCGTTTCATCAATTAGAATTTGTAGTTCACGCATATTACCTGGCCATTCATACGTTAAGAAAAGTTTTTCAACTTCAGATGAGATACCTTCTAACGGTGACCCAAAACGCTCATTTCGTCTACTTAAATAGGATGAGACGAAGGGCAGTATGTCTTCTTTCCGTTTACGAAGTGGCGGAATGCGGATTGTAAAGGAAGCAAAGAAATAGTATAAGTCTTTGAGTAACGTACCCGAAGCAATTAATTCAACCGGGTCGTCCCCAATGCTTGCTATACATTGATGATTGGATTCGGATGCGTTTGAGAGTTCATGTAATAGCTTTCTTTGGAGAGGAATTGTCAGAAGATCAATTCGTTCACAAAATAAGGTGTAGGAGTCTACATTTTTTAAATCCTCTATTAAATGCTCTGTAAGTAAAGGATCTGAACTATGGCAATGAAGTGTGTAAAATAGACCGTTTGAAGGGGATGATTCGTTATGGATGCTTTCGGCAATCAGGTCTTTACCTGTTCCACTCTCTCCTATAAGAAGTACGGGCAATTTTGCTTGAACGGCTTTCTTTGCAGTTGCAATCACTGTTTGCATCTCAGAGGAAACGGCTATAATTCGGTTGAAATTAATGGGTTCATCATCTTTTCGTATCGATTGTCGAAATTTCTCTAAAGCTGTAACGTCACGAGAGAGTTCCACGGCACCTATTAATTGTGTTTCATCGAAAACAGGAAAAGTGTCGTTAATGGTGGTAATCTCAGTACCTTTTCGGTTCCAATAAGTTTGTTTGACATTTAATAATTCCTTTTCGGTCGTTAATACTTTAAGTAAAGTACTGTCCTCCTGATCCAAGTTAAAAAGTTCGAGTATTGAACGGTCTTTCACATCTTCAAGTTCAAGCCCCTCAATTTCCTTCATTTTAGAATTATATATAATCGTATGCCCATCTTTGTTAACCGCGTGTACACCGAGAGCTGCTTGTTCAACTGCAAGTGAATAGAAAGGGAAAAGTAGTTCATCTGTATTTTTCAAGAAATCACCATCCATAAAAGTTTAAAGGAGCATTTAGTAAATAATACTTGATATATGCAAAGTTATCTTGCATTATTATATATGTAATCAAAGTTTAGTGCAAATATTTTTTGCGTTTAATATAACTGAGGAGGAAAATCATGATTCCATACAAACATGAACCATTCACTGATTTTACGCAGGAGGAAAATCGCCTGGCATTCCAAGAGGCTTTAGAGAAAGTAGAAGGGTACCTTGGAAAAGACTATCCACTTATTATTGGTGGAGAGAGAATTACAACTGAAGAAAAACTGATATCTACGAATCCAGCAAATAAAGAGGAAATTATTGGCCGTGTTTCTAAAGCCAGCAAAGAACTCGCAACAAAAGCTATGGAAGTAGCTGATGAGACGTTTAACACTTGGAAAAAAGTAAAGCCTGAATTCCGGGCAGATGTTTTATTTAAAGCAGCGGCAATTATTCGCCGCCGAAAACATGAATTTTCAGCGTTACTAACTAAAGAAGCTGGGAAGCCTTGGAACGAAGCTGACGGAGATACAGCAGAAGCAATTGACTTCCTAGAGTTCTATGCGCGTCAAATGCTTTCCCTTAAGAATGGGGTACCAGTTGAAAGTCGTCCAGGAGAATCGAATCGTTTTGATTATATTCCTCTTGGAGTTGGCGTTGTTATTTCACCATGGAACTTTGCATTTGCAATTATGGCTGGGACGACAGTTGCGGCCCTTGTAACAGGAAACACAGTTCTATTGAAGCCTGCTTCAACTACACCAGTTGTGGCATATAAGTTTATCGAAGTGCTTGAAGAAGCAGGAATGCCAGCAGGGGTTGTGAATTTCATTCCTGGTTCGGGGTCAGAAATAGGAGATTATTTAGTTGATCACCCAAGAACTCGTTTTATTTCATTCACGGGCTCTCGTGAAGTTGGTACGCGCATTTACGAACGCGCAGCAATCGTTAACGAAGGACAAATTTGGCTGAAACGCGTTATAGCCGAAATGGGTGGGAAAGACACGATTATTGTTGACAATGATGCGGATCTTGAGTTAGCAGCTAATGCGATTGTAAACTCAGCATTCGGATTCAGTGGTCAAAAGTGTTCTGCATGTTCGCGTGCTGTAATTCATGAAGATGTATACGATGAAGTTGTAGCTCGTGTAGAAGAACTGACAAAAGTACTGACATACGGTGATCCAACAGATCGTTCGAATTTTGCTGGACCTGTAATTGATCAAGCATCATTTGATAAAGTGATGAGCTACATTGAAATCGGTAAGGAAGAAGGGCGATTGATCGCAGGTGGAGTGGGCGATGATTCCAAAGGATATTTTGTTGCTCCTACTGTAATTGCTGACTTAGATCCAAAAGCACGTGTGATGCAGGAAGAAATTTTTGGTCCAGTTGTTGGACTATGCAAAGCAAAAGATTTTGATGAGGCAATTGAAATTGCAAATAATACAGATTATGGCCTGACAGGTGCTGTTATTACGAATAATCGTGAAAAAATTGAACAAGCGCGCGAAGATTTTCACGTAGGAAATTTATATTTTAACCGCGGGTGTACAGGTGCAATCGTTGGTTATCAACCATTTGGCGGGTTTAATATGTCAGGAACAGATTCAAAAGCTGGGGGACCAGATTATTTACAGCTTCATATGCAAGGCAAAACAACTTCAGAAACGCTATAATATAATGTGAAGGGGTAGGCATGTAGAAATATGCCTACCTACTACATAACTGGAGGGAATTTACATGTCAATTTCAGAAAAATTAATCATTCAAACAGACAAGTACGGAGCGAATAACTATCATCCTCTACCAATTGTTATCTCGAAGGCAGAAGGTGTTTGGGTAACTGATCCTGAAGGGAATAAATATATGGATATGCTTGCTGCATATTCAGCGGTGAACCAAGGACATCGTCACCCTAAAATTATTCAAGCTCTTAAAGATCAAGCGGACAAAGTAACACTTACCTCACGTGCCTTCCATAACGACCAACTTGGTCCATGGTATGAAAAGATTTGTGAAATTTCTGGTAAAGAAATGGCGCTTCCTATGAATACAGGTGCTGAAGCTGTAGAAACTGCTATTAAAGCGGCACGTCGTTGGGCTTATGACGTGAAAGGTGTTGCAGACGGGCAAGCAGAGATTATTGGTTGTGAGGGGAACTTCCATGGTCGTACGATGACTGCTGTATCTTTATCTTCTGAAGAAGAATATAAACGTGGTTTCGGGCCGATGCTACCTGGAATTAAATTAGTTCCATTCAGTGATATTGCTGCTTTAGAAGCTGCAATCACTCCCAATACAGCAGCTTTCATAATTGAACCGATTCAAGGTGAAGCAGGTATACTAATACCAACTGAAGGCTACATGAAAGCAGCAAGAGATTTATGTGAAAAACATAACGTGTTATTTATTGCTGATGAGATACAAGCGGGGTTATGCCGTACTGGAAAAATGTTTGCATGCGAATGGGAAGATATTGTTCCTGATATGTACATCCTCGGAAAAGCACTAGGAGGCGGAGTATTCCCAATTTCATGTGTAGTTGCCGATAAGGATATTTTAGGTGTTTTTAATCCTGGATCACACGGTTCAACATTCGGTGGAAACCCGATGGCATGTGCAGTATCGATTGCTTCACTTGAAGTTCTTGAAGATGAAAAACTTGCTGAAAATTCTAATGAACTTGGAAACTATTTCGTGGAAGAGCTCAAGAAAATTCAACATCCTTCTATTAAGAACGTAAGAGGACGTGGATTGTTTATTGGTGTTGAACTTACAGAAGAAGCACGCCCTTACTGTGAAAAGTTAAAGGAATTGGGCTTGCTTTGTAAAGAGACGCATGACACAGTAATTCGTTTTGCTCCTCCTTTAGTTATTACTAAAGAAGAGCTTGATTGGGCGATTGAACGTATTAATAAAGTTTTCGCTTAATTACGAATAAAAAAACATGCTGAAATATGTATTAAAGTGTCCTACTATATAGAAAAATATGTTATACTATTTCCGAAGAAAAAATTATGAATCAAAGAGGCGAAAAATCAATTGACTGAAAACCTGAATCTATTTACATCTACGCAAGATGTCATTAAGGAAGCGCTTGACAAACTGGGTTACGATGAAGGAATGTATGAACTTTTAAAAGAACCGCTTAGAATGGTTGAAGTTCGAATTCCAATTCGTATGGACGATGGTAAAATAAAAGTATTTACTGGATTTCGAGGTCAGCATAACGACGCGGTTGGACCTACAAAAGGTGGGGTAAGATTCCACCCTGATGTTACTAGAGAAGAAGTTATGGCCTTATCCATGTGGATGACTCTAAAAGCAGGAATTGTAGACTTACCTTATGGTGGTGGTAAGGGTGCAATTGTTTGTGACCCACGTGAAATGTCAATGGGTGAACTTGAACGACTAAGTCGAGGATATGTACGTGCGCTAAGCCAGGTAATGGGGCCAGCTAAAGACATTCCGGCACCTGATGTATTTACAAATGCTCAAATTATGGCTTGGATGATGGATGAGTATAGTAAAATTGATGAGTTTAACTCACCTGGTTTTATTACAGGAAAACCAATAGTGCTTGGTGGTTCACAAGGTAGAGATCGAGCAACTGCAGAAGGTGTTACAATTATCATTGGAGAAGCTGCAAAGCGTCGTGGGATTGATATGAAAGGTGCGCGCATCGTTATTCAAGGATTCGGAAACGCAGGAAGTTTCTTGTCGAAGTTTCTTCATGATGCAGGCGCTAAAGTAATCGGAATCTCTGATGCATACGGTGCACTTCATGATCCAAATGGTCTTGACATTGATTATCTTCTTGATCGTCGAGATAGTTTCGGAACAGTGACAACACTTTTTGACAACACAATTTCTAATAAGGAATTACTGGAGCTTGATTGTGATATTCTTGTGCCTGCAGCGATTTCAAATCAAATCACTAAAGAAAACGCACATAACATTAAAGCTACTATTGTTGTTGAAGCTGCAAACGGTCCTACTACTGCAGAAGGTACGAAAATTCTCACAGACCGTGGGATTTTGCTTGTTCCCGATGTATTGGCGAGTGCTGGTGGCGTAACTGTATCTTATTTTGAGTGGGTACAGAACAACATGGGGTACTATTGGACAGAAGAAGAAGTTCGTGAAAAAATGACTGAAAAAATGGTCACGGCGTTTGATAACTTATATTCAATGGCAACGACGCGCAACATCGACATGCGTCTAGCTGCATATATGATTGGACTTCGTAAAACTGCAGAAGCATCACGTTTCCGTGGTTGGGCGTAAGTAACAAAAGGCATTTCTCGAATGTTGTCGAGAGATGCCTTTTTTTTACGCATCTTGCTGGGGTCGAGGAATTACTTGGTCGCGATTTCTCCAATCTTCAAATAGTAAGCCGAGATTGATAAGGCCAGATATTCCAATTATGATATAAATGAGTCGGGCGAGTGGCATCGAGTAACCACCAGCCATTTCAGCTACAATATCAAAACGAAATAAGCCTGCCAATCCCCAATTAAGTGCTCCAATAATTGTCAGTGCAAGAGTAAATTTATGAATTGTACCCACAATATCACCTCCATTAAAAGCGTACCCCCATTTCAAGGATTCATTCAAGAGTCTTAATTTTTGCAAATAATAGATTTGTTTCGGATAATAGAAGAAACTAAAGGGGGCATTTTATAAATGAATGATTTTGTATTTTATAATCCAGTAAAACTTATCTTTGGAAAAGACCAATTGAGTAAACTGTCGAAAGAGTTACCAATGTACGGTAAGAAGGTACTTGTTGTATACGGTGGAGGAAGTATTAAGAGAAACGGTTTATACGACGAACTTATGGGTGTATTAAATGAGATAGGTATGGATGTTTATGAGTTAGCGGGTGTTGAACCGAATCCCCGTATAACAACTGCGCAAAAAGGTGCGGATCTATGTAAGGAAAAAGAAATCGACGTACTTTTAGCTGTAGGTGGTGGTTCGGTTATTGACTGTACGAAATTGATTGCGGCTGCTGCTAAATACGATGGTGATGCTTGGGACTTCGTGAATAAAAAAGCAACGCCAAAAGATGCTTTGCCATTTGGGACCGTACTAACGCTCGCTGCAACTGGTTCGGAAATGAATGCTGGCTCTGTAATTACAAATGAAGCTACAGAAGAAAAGTTTGGATGGGGAAGCCCGTTGGTATTTCCGAAGTTCTCCATTCTAGACCCGACATATACGAAGTCTGTTCCTAAAGACCAAACGATTTATGGAATTGTGGATATGATGTCTCATATCTTTGAACAATACTTTAATGAAGCAACGAATACTCCTATTCAGGATGAAATGTGTGAGGGTGTATTAAGAGCAATTATGGAGACTGGTCCTAAACTTGTAGAAGACCTTGAGAATTATGACTTACGTGAAACGATTTTATTAGGTGGAACGATTGGGTTGAATGGTTTCCTTCGCTTAGGGTATCAAGGGGATTGGGCTTCGCATGAAATCGAGCATGCCGTTTCGGCAATCTATGATATTCCTCATGCAGGAGGTTTAGCAATCATATTCCCTCATTGGATGAGATATAACGTCGAGAAAAATCCTGAAAGATTTGCAAAGCTTGCCGTGAATGTTTTCCATGTAGACCCGGAAGGTAAAAGTACGGAAGAAATTGCACATGAAGGAATTGATCGATTGTCTTCTTTCTGGAGGTCGATTGGCGCTCCTTTCAAACTTTCTGACTATGATATCGATGGCACGAAAATCGAATTGATGGCAGAAAAGTCGACTCAGAATGGGACAACTGGAAGATTTTCTAAATTAAATAAGGAAGATGTTCAGAAAATACTACAAGCTTCATTATAAGATAAGAATAAAAAAATCAAGTGAGGAAAGAATTCCTCGCTTGATTTTTTATTTGGGAAGTTTTTGAACTTGCTCGCTCGATAAATGTTGCATATTTGAACCGCTCCACGTTTGAATGCCATCATCTTCATCAAAAGAGATAATTACGTTTTGGACACCTTTTTGTTTGAGAATAATGTGTAGCAGTCGGTCACGTACATCATCTATATATTCAACTGTGTGAGAAGGGGTAACTTCAACGACAATTTCCACATGAAGAAATTCGCCTTCTTTTACAACTTCTATGCGTTGAATGTCCTTCACGTCAGGATCCTCTGCCACGATGTGAGCTATATGATTAAGCATTTGCTCATCTGTTTCCCCGATGGCCCCCTTAGCATTTTCAAGGAAAACCTTTCCAACAACGTAAAACATCATCAGTCCTATTAGTACAGACGCTATGCCTTCGGCGATTAGAATGTTGAGGAAATGTGCAAAAAGAACTGCTGTGAATGCAAGAATTCCTCCAATTGTTGCAACGAAATCTTCCATGAAGACAAGCTTAGTAGCAGGCTTAGCTCTGTTTAGATGTTTAAAACTTGTAGTAATGGGTGCAAAGCCGCCACCAGTAACCCCAGCTTCTTGAAGAATTTCCTTACCAGCTTTATATAGTACGATAAACTCAAGAGTAATTGCTATACCTAATACAGATAGGTTTATAAGGAATCCGCCCGATTCAACTGGATTCATTATATGGTGCCATCCTTCTTTTATGGCTTCGTAAGACATGATTGCCACAATGATAACTGCACCGAGGCAGACTAAATTAACGACTCTTCCGAAACCGTTTGGAAACTTGTTGGTTGGTGCCTTTTTTGAGAGGGCTGAACCAATGAATACGAAAAATTGGTTTGCAGCATCACCAAGTGAATGTAACATTTCAGCAAACATGGCTACATTACCAGTAAGAGAAAATGCGATTGCTTTTAATACTGCTATTATCGAATTGACGATAGCTGCTAATAATGAAGGTTTGTTTCCGCCTTTTAAGAGCTTTAAAATATCTGACATAATCGTTCTCCTTTTTCACCAAAGTTCGTTGAGGTTTAATGATATACTATTATCTGTATTACCTTAAAAGAGAGATTTATAAACTTAATATAGTTCTAGGGGCGAATAAATTATGGAGAAACCAAAGATCCACCCGTACATTCCAATTATGATCGGAGTAATTTCAGTTGCGCTTTCTGCGATATTTGTTAAATTAACTACGGCTGATGCCGGAGTCGTTGCATTTTATAGAATGTTATTTTCTGTTTTGCTTATGCTTCCACTATTTCTTCTTAAGTATAGAAGGGAAGTGTTTTTATTAGGAAAAAAAGATTGGATTTTTTCTACTATTGCAGGCGTGTTTTTGGCCTTTCACTTTATTCTTTGGTTCGAATCGTTAAATTATACATCTGTTGCTAGTTCAACGGTACTCGTAACGCTACAACCGATATTTGCTTTTGCTGGAACTTACTTTTTTTTCAAGGAACGTTTATCCTTTAAGATAATATTGTCTGCTCTAATAGCAATCATAGGTAGTGTAATTATTAGTTGGGGAGATTTTAAACTCAGTGGCACGGCATTTTTTGGAGACATGTTAGCGCTTATTGCTTGTGCGTTAATTACTGTATATCTCTTATTTGGTCAAGACGTGCGAAAAAGACTATCGCTAATTACATATACATTTATTGTGTATTCAATAAGTACGATCACTCTATTTTTTTATGTTCTAATTAATAATGAATCGTTTGGTCCTCATCCAAATTCTGATTGGTTCTGGTTTGTAATGTTGGCGCTTATTCCAAATTTATTGGGACATACGTTATTTAACTGGTCATTAAAATGGGTAAGTACCAATGTAATCTCGATTGCTATCTTGTTTGAGCCTGTAGGGGCATCAATTCTAGCTTTTTACATTTTTCAAGAAACACTTACTGCAAGTCAACTAACAGGCGGTCTAATCGTGATTACAGGGATTTTATTGTTTGTAATCGATATAAAAAAACTAAAGAAAAAATTCTTTTTAAAAAAGACTTGATTATTGATATCGTTCTGGGGTATATTAGTACTTGTCCTCTGAGAGAAGAAAACAACCACTGAAAATAGTGAAGAAAAGTATTTGAAAATAGTTGTTGACATCTGGAAATGAAAGAGGTATATTAGAGAAGTTGCTGTTACAACAACGGCAATCATCGTTATAAAAATGAACCTTGAAAACTGAACAGCAAAACGTCAAGAATAAACGATTAAATATTATTTTTATAATAATATTTAATTCGGAAGAAACAAAAGAACCTTCGGGTTCAAGTCAGCAAGAAATGAGCAAAAGGGGATTGAACTTCATCCCCTGCCAATCATTTTCTTCTGTAATAACTGTAGGGTTTCGAGACGTAGTGCAGTGCTAGGAGATGAATGAGAGAAGGAAGGAGCGTACATTAGTACGTGACTGACTGATCGATTGAAATCGACGAAGCAATGTGCTGCGTATCGAAATCCGATATTATGGAGAGTTTGATCCTGGCTCAGGACGAACGCTGGCGGCATGCCTAATACATGCAAGTCGAGCGAAACTTATAGAAGCTTGCTTCTATAAGTTTAGCGGCGGACGGGTGAGTAACACGTGGGCAACCTGCCCTGCAGATGGGGATAACTCCGGGAAACCGGGGCTAATACCGAATAACCAGTACGTCCGCATGGACGTGCTCTGAAAGACGGTTTCGGCTGTCACTGCAGGATGGGCCCGCGGCGCATTAGCTAGTTGGTAAGGTAATGGCTTACCAAGGCGACGATGCGTAGCCGACCTGAGAGGGTGATCGGCCACACTGG